>NZ_QROZ01000001.1:0-182253 GCF_003475205.1 Collinsella sp. AF36-3AT
TGGCCGCTGCGCGGCCAGCAGACTAAAGTCTTGAAAAATAATAGTGCGTTGCCACATGGGGCAACGCACCGCCAAAGATTTGATCCGCGATACAGCCACAGGCATCCATGATCACATGGTCACCAGAGTTCTCGCTTCCCATAGCCGTATCCAAAAGGAGATAGCGTTCTTGCGTAACACCATCGGATTTTTCATCGTGCCTGTGCGATGACGCAGAGGCTTTAAGTAGCTGGGTCCATTGGTTAAAGCGCGCCATTAGCTTCTCCGAAATAAACGTTTGAGTAGAGCAACGTGACCGCCTTCGACACCCGTCGAAGCAGAAGGCTGACACGGTTCACAATAATCATCAGATAGGTTAAAAACGGCAGACACGCTGCATGCGCCACTTTCAACCGAACGAACAACGGGATGAGCGTTGCGAGAAGGCGAAAGACAGACAAGTTGGCTTAGCTCGGCGACACAAAGCGGATTCTTGCCGTCTTCCGCAAAAGAGTATATATGAATGCGAAGATAGGCCTCTTCATCATCATTTAAAAACAGCGGAACATGACCCGCAAAATGACCGTCCCTAGACTCAAGACTAATCCAGCGAATATCAGACTGATCATCGGCACGCCAAACAGCCGCGCGAACATCCACAGGCATCAAAGCCGACTCAAAACGCACAGTCAAATCAACAGAAGAAGCTTGGATGAGCGTTTGAGACATGGCAGACGATCGCAATCGAGCATCAGCAAGATGATCGCTGAGCAAGAAGACCTTACTTTGTTCTTCAGTTTTTAGCGCATCCCCGAAGGCGGACTTCCCGCTAGCCAAGGATGACTCTTCATTCAGATAGCGCGTAAAGGCCTCGAAGAACATTTCATTTTCACGCTCAATCGACGTGCAGCTAAATCGATTAGGCGAATCGTATTTTGAGCCTGAAAGAGCCTCAAGAATAGAAGAAGCAATGCCACAAGCAGAGGGCTCAGCGAGGTGGATGGTGCCCTCCGGAAAGTCGAGTAGGTTATTCTCACGGTATATTTCAATTACCGAGAGCTTCGATGCAAGCATTTCGAAAGGCAGGCGAGAGGGATTAGTCACGCTCAACGATACGCCGGCAACACACTTGGCATAAAGCGAGGCGCATTCATCAGCGGTCAAGATACCGAGGCTGCGTACACGTGGATGACGAATGGGAGGCATTGCATCTTCGCCGTATAAATATACGACAACTGCATCGTCGAGCTTGAGAAGCAATTTAATTGCATCAAGCAACATGCCAGACAAACGCCGATCCTTATTGGATTGATAAATAGCACAGACGGCATACTCTCTGCTTAGATTTTGTTCCTGCGAAGTATATATATCGCTAACGCCAAAATCACAATATGGGACTTCATGCGAATAATAGGGTTCAACTTTTTTAGAAAGCCATCTGCCTATCGTTATGGGGTTTAGTTCATAACGATAACTTGCTTCGGCATTTAGATACATCTCCCCCATCGGATAGAACCAAGGTTCAAAATCCTGAATGAAGTAGAACTTATGGGCGCACTTCTGCATAGATGCAAAGTGCGCCGTATTCCAAGCGGTGGCGATTACTGCAAAAAAATCCTCGGGCACACTCGGAGCCACAAGAACCTCTTTAGGCGAATAACGAAACCAATCCTTTATTTCGGTCTGAACTCTATGAGCACTTTTGCATGCTTCACAGCCCGGCATAATGTAAAAGTAGTTCTCATATCCGCGAGAATCTAGAAAGGAAGCCTTGCTGCAGATGGTTCGAAAGCCGCCAGAACCCTTTGCCGGCGGAGATATTATCCAGGCAATTTGTTTCATTTAAAGCACTCAAATCGCTTCGTAGTCAAAAGGATCGAACTTATATAACGCTGCGCGCTTGGGATCTCGAGAAAAGTTAACGGAGAACCATGGATCTCCCTCAGAGAAACGCTCTGACCAGTTATGCAACAATCGTGCCTTATCCTCAAAATGCTTATGAGAGCGAGATTTACTATCAAGGGATTTGTCAACACATGCCATATGGTAGAGACATGCCTCTGGTGTATAGATCACTTTTAACCCAGCTTGAGAAGACTTGAAGCAAATATCAACATCCGAATAGTCAAGAAGATACGACTCATCAAAACCACCCAGACGATTAAAATGTTCGCGTGAAATAGCTAAACAGACACCACTCACCGCCGATACATCCCTTACGGTCAATGGCATATAGATATAGCCAGGAGAAGAGCGATGAATGCCTTGCGACAGGTTGACGATTGATTCTCCAACATAAGACAGGCCTGCCTGCTGCACAATGCCGTCAAGATCGCACGTCATTGTTCCAACGACGCCAACATCCTCTCGTTGGGAAAAACCAACGAGAGTCTTTAGCCACGAGGAGTCTAGTGCCTGAATATCGTCATGAACAAAAACGAGTTGCTCACCATGCGCGGCGAGAGCACCGGCATTTCTCCATGCAGATATATTAAACGGGCCATCAAGCGCGTGAACGATATAGCGACAACGAAGTCCAGAGATCGATTGCTGAACAGCAGCTTCCGCAACCCGCGAGCACACGAAAACAACTTCAAGATCATCAAAATCGGTGTCATTGATTGAAGATACAAGAGCCGAAAGAACCGAAGAATTGCCGCGGGTGGTAACGATTAATGAACAGGACTCAGATGAAGAAACATCATAAATAGGGCTATATCTAAAAGCACGATTATGAGAGTTGACCACAGTCGCCTTAATACCGCATCTATCAAGGTGCTCCTGAACCGCTTTTATTCCAGCAAGGGTTGCATAGGGCTTACTATCGGAATTACCCGCAGTCGAATTCTCGCTTATTCTCCAGTGATACAAGATTTTAGGAACGTGATGGATCGTCCCACCAAGTTCGGCAATCTTCAGCACCATGGCATGGTCTTGGGCGCCATCCAACTCGCTGCTGGAAAGGTCAATCCTGTCTAAACATGCCCTTTTAACAGTAAGAAGGTGGCATATATAATTGTTGTCACGAGCCATATCAAGACTAAAATCCGGCTTAAAAGTAGGATGAGCCAAGGACCCGTCAGGCAATAGCTTATCTTCATCACAATAAAGAAGATTGATTTCAGCATTTTGATTTAAAGCACAGGCGTACTCAAACAAGATATCCGGTTCGAGAACATCATCATGATCGAAAAAGCAGAGGTAGTCTCCCTTGGCCATCTTGATTCCGACATTAGTGTTCTCAGTGATACCTAGATTGCCCTCAAGATTAGTCACTTTAATTCTAGAGTCTGCAGTCACATACTCGGAGACCAAGTCGCTAAGGCCCTCGTAATCTGGCGTAGAGTTAACCAGGATGAGTTCCCAATTCGAATACGTCTGAGCAATGACAGAATCAGCCATATCCCTGAAGAAATTCAAGGGAGTCTTATATAGCGGAACGATGATTGAAAACAAGGGCTGGTATGCAAGTTTTATTTGTGCTTGTGCCCGCGAATCGGATCCAGTCAATCTGCGCCCAGAAAACCAGGACAAATAACGGGGTTGATCGAATGCGCACGCATGATTCCGATCAGCCTCATCCAAAAGCTCCTTAAGCATATCTTTCTTTAGATTGATAAACGTATCTAGATGACCAGAAGCCCTGTGCATGCAAATGCACAGGCTATCCCCGACCTCAGGAATATGAAGAGAGAAATTTATTAAACCAAGATTCGCATCGGCTATTAAGTTATTAGATAACAAAGATTCCCCAACAACGCAGGCTCCTTCATTAAAAGCGACAATACGATCACCCTCAAAGCAATCAGTGCCCGAAAGAACACCTCTAACGATTACGCCATCAACGCAGGGAATAAAGCCCTCAATTTGGATAGAAGCGAGCGCATGCACACCAGAACGGTCAATATTGCGAAATTGTCCACAATGCTCCGCGTGCAGCAAGCCGTTAACTTTCGACTCAATCGAAAACTTGCCAGGATTGATACGGCGCTGGTAAATTATATTATCTCCGCTAAAGAAAGACAGCGATTGGTCGACACCAAAATCGGCAAGAATAACAACAAATTCAGTCTCTGAAAAAGGGATGATTCTTGCGGGCAGAATTTGCCCATTAGGTGATTGCGACTCAACAGCATCAGGAAAAACGGATGCGGCTTCATACAGTAGATATAGCTTGCCGTCGCCACGGCAATTTAGCTTATTGTTAAATTCGGTATTAAAAACTATGCCCATATCAGCAACACTTTCCAACAACTAAAACAAACTCGCAAATCGTAGCCAAAGTAAACGGGAATACGAGGCATATCAATATGAATCGTTTGCTGTCCCCAAAGACCAAGCGACTTTGGTTAAGGATAAACGATAGGCACGGAACCAGAAGTGGCAAAAGGTAACGACTCTGGCAACCATTAACTGTTCCCAATCCAACGGGAGTAAAAGACACATAAAGTGCAGTTGCCACCAAAATCACCGTAAACAAAAACACAAATGAGGCCCAAAGAAATTGTGCAAGACCAATATGATTAACGCTAATCGAATCGGCCGAAAAAAGCCCAAACAACAATAGGCAAACAGCTGGAAGCACCTGAACCAACCCACGGATTGCATTTACAGAAATCTGAGCAGCAAGCGATCCAAGGTATGCAAAGTTCAATGCATATCCAGAAGAGGTTATCGGATTTAAATAATAAGTTGAAAAATAATTGGCGAGTATTTCCGCGTAGCGCAATGGATCGGCGAGAATGAAAGCGATTTGCTGACCAGAGTTAACATCGGAGCCGCCTCGCATATCGCCAACGTTAGATCCGCTGGCCGTTGAAAACAAGAACGGAAGCGCAAATGAGGCAAAAGCAATCAAGCCCAAAACAAACACGGCGGCATAGTAATGAACTCGTTGCTTCGAGCCCGCAAAACGATTACGCGGAACCATAAAGAAAAGACCGATTATCGGAAAATACACAGCTTTGACTGCGAGTCCTAAAAAGGTAAATAAAAATGCGAGTGCTATATTGCGAACTGTAAATTCATTTAAATCACCCCATGCATACCTCAAAAAATAAGCAAAACCGAGAATGATAAACGAAATGAGCCATGCATCATATGAGAAACATGACGCAAGAAAGATCGAAGTTGGCAGCATTCCCACAAAAGCAAATAGTCCCTTTTTTGAGGGCGTAACGTCGATTGCAATGGCAATTGCAAGACAGTAACTAAATAAATTGCAAATCCGAGCGAATTGAATCATAGAAGAAAAATCGAAATGCAGAAGGCGAGCGAGCCAAAGGCCAATTGCCGATGGAATATATCCAATGCTGCTAAGCGTATAAACGAATTCTTCATGCTTGTTAACTTGTACATAACCAGAAGCGATATCAGATCTATAGGAGACATTCAACTGCCTAGCATGCTCAAGAATTTCCGCTCGATCAAAATGGGAAAGAGAAGGCTCTTCATAGCCCTGTGCACGACGGACCGCTTCGTCAGTAAAGTTGATATCCGTATCAGTTTTTTGAGTTTCAAATAAATAAGATGTCGAAAGGGCATTGGAATAGTGAATTTGATCATCCCATGAAATACCCGTCGTTATCGGAGTGCTCACCACAAGGAAAACACCAATTGAGAATGCAGCGATAAAGAAAGCAACGGGAAGGACAGAGCTTCTCTTTCGAATGCCCGAGCAAGCCGTGAAAACCGAAGTTATGATTACCAGCAGGAAATAAACAACAGCATTAATGAACCCATTCGCGAATGCAGTCGTTGAGCAGCCAAAAACAATAAAGAATGCGATAATCAGCAGGGAAACGTAGTCGGTAGCCTTGACCCTCGCCGAAACAGAATGGAACAACGCTTTCAGAGAAAAGCCGCTTTGGAATAAATAAAGTATTGCGCAATAGAAAATCAGAAAAAAGAATATGAGCCGCTTTTTATTCCAGTCAGCAATATTCGAGAAATGAGAAGCCGGCGAGCCAAGAACGGTGCAGCCCTCCCAGATGACCGCCACAGCAAATGCCGCAAGCAACAGGACTAATAATTGAGCGCAGCGACCAGAACAGTTGCCACGCTTTTTTTCATCATCTGAGGAAAGGAAGATACAATATGATTGCCAAATGGCAACATCTACAACGACGCAATAGAGCGCTAAAACGAACAGCTGTGAGACAGAGTGGTTCACATAAAAGTGCTTCATGCACAGAAGCTCGACAATAAAGAGAAGGGCAACGAAGACGGCTTTCATTATTTGCTTTTGGTTTACGCATCGAGACAACACGGGGCTAATTCACCTTTATCCAAATCAAGCTGCAAGGGCCCTCGAAGAATCGTTCCCAGTCATCCGGATGACAAGTATGGGCACCAAGCACTGTTCACAACTGTTAAAAGAAATATAAGTAGAGACATTCCCATCCAGATGATTTATACGCCAAAGCGAAACGCATAGCCTACTTTTCCTTCTCCCTACTTAACGCAACAGCCTGAACAAGCGAGTTCAAACGCTCTTCCTGTCGAGAGAGGCGAAGAGAATTGCAGAAATCACGGACCACAAGAACGGCAATAACGTAAAGGAACACGAAGTTAGAAGCCGACATGAAACCAAATAGACTTGAAAGCCACATTGCAACTTGTGGAAAAACGCCCAAAATTACAAAACTGACGCTGAATAGCAGCCAAAACAGAGAATCCAAAACTTGCATTTGGGATTTTTTTAATTTGCGCATTACGAACACGAATACCAAAACAGCGCAAACGAGAAGCAAAATACGAAGAGAGACCGGCAAATGGATCACCTAAACCACTGAACGACAAGGAGCGTAACGAAAACACGAACCATATACTGCATAGACCTAACAGGGTTAAGATAGCTCTCGCCACCTTGACGCTCGCGCATCTTAACCTGTACCTCTGAAATAGAATACCCTTGCTTCAAAAAGAGAGCGAGAGATTCTGGTTCCGGATTTAAGGTATTGTCGTAATAGTATTTCGTAAGAATATCCCGCCCAAATAGCCTAAATCCAGACGTGGGGTCACTGATCCTCTTGCCTGTCAGAATCTTTATTAGCACCGTAATCATACGCGAGCCGATCATGCGAAGCGTCTTGTCTTTGCGCACGCTTACAAACCTAGAGCCAATGACAATATCTGATCCATCAGATTGAGCCCTATCAACAAGAACCTTTATATATTCCGGACAATGCTGGCCGTCAGCATCAAACTGAACCATATAGTCATATCCAAGATCAACCGCATAACGCGCAGCCGTCTGAAACCCAACGGTCAAACCACAGTTAATGGGCATATCAATGATGTCACAACCAAGATCCTTGCAGATGGCCAACGTTCGATCTCGAGACCCATCATTGATAACAACAAAATCAAACTCAGGTGCAATTTTCCTGAGCTCGCATATCGTCTTTTCTATGCATTCCTCCTCATTATAAGCAGGAATAGCGATAAGAGTTTTGGGTGTCATATACACATAAACCGATCTCTAGTTTTTCTCATTATTATAGCGAGAGATATACAAATGGTTAAATAGACACAACGAATGGTGCACCCTTGATTATCAACTTAATCAGAACACTTCCCACATTCATCCGTACATGGACGGATGAATGTGGGAACCCGTTACCCTGAGAGCCGAACCGGTTGGCCCCGGGGACTCGAAGGACGGCATGTCCGGAAAGAAGAAAAAGGGTTCCGAGAAGGCGACCCCGAGTGTCTACGGCAGGCTCACCAGGCACGAAAGGGACACGGTCCAGAAGATGCTGGAGCTGGACGCCCGCGCGCCTCCAGGGCGATGCTCGGCGGCGATGCGGAGGCGCTGCTAGACGCCTACAGCCTGGAGGACGTGCCCATCGGAAGACTCGACCTGACGCCGAGCCTCATTGAGAGGGCACGCGCAGAGAGGCGCGACGCCCCGCTGGCCTAGCCCAAAGGCAAAACGGAATAGGCGGACCGACCGTCCGGCTGAGTCTGGAAAGAGGTGCCAGACTGAGGGCGGAGAATGGCCCGCGGACCTATCGAACACATATCCACCGTTCCTTCAACTGGGGAAACGGCGCCCCCGGGGTCCATGGGGGCCGCAGGGGCGTTCGGCTAGCCGCGGGTACGGACTATCTGCGCAGTGTGTTCGGCCGAGATCGGAAATCAACCACGAATGGCGCACACGGCATCGAGAACCCCGCAACAAACCTCGCCCTAGATTTCAAAGCTAGCAATCTTCCGAGTGTCGAACGGCATGGTTACGCCATGCCTCTCTAAGCGTAGGTGCACAACTACGAGGTTTTCTCTAAAGTTTTAATTGTAACCACACGCGCCATATTAATGACATTCATTAAATACGACTTAGAGCAAAATGGGATTTGAAGCAATTGGGAAATACCTTTTGCTCGATTACCAGAATGAATATTTCTCAACCCATTATTAAATAATGCATTTGCCTTTAGATAGTTCTCAGCTCGGCGCCGATCGAACCGCTCGGCGACGATTGTATCAATCTTATCGACATCCAGCGATCGACCCTCTTTGAAAGCTGAACGTAAACACTGAGAAACAACGAACTGTTTATACAAATTGCTACGCGAAATGCTATTAACAGTCATTCTGTATCGAATGAGCGGCTCTGGAACATTTCCAATAGTGAACCCTTCCAGCTCGGCACGCAACAGTAAGTCATAATCTTCTGCTAGCGGAACAGACCGATACCCCATTTCAAATACAGACCTTCTTCCAAACCAACTCGGATGAGGTACGCAATTTCTAATCATAAGAGAACGCCTAACGCCTTCACTCGAACTTGGAATTGAATCAACGAGATATAATTGACTACCGTCTTCGTCAATGGCGTTCAAATAAGAACCCACTAGGTCAAGCTCATGTTCTTCAAGATACGACAACTGCCGTTCAATGCGCTGCGCCTCAGAAATGTCATCTGAGTCCATTCGGCAGATATACTGACCGCGTGAGACCTTGAACGCCCTTTCCAAAGATGCAGCAAGACCAAGATTGCGTTCATTTCTCACGAGGCAAATCCTGCTGTCATGAGAGCTATAGTTTTGAGCAATATCGTAAAGTGTGTTGTCATCTGGATTATCAAAAACAACAACCACCTCGATTCGATGATAGGTCTGCTTTAAAATAGACGCTAGTGCCTCAGTAAAATCTTTGGCGCTCTCCCTATAACAAGGCATGAGCACTGAAACCAACTGTGAATCTGTCAACTAAAACCTCCAACACCGCTGCGGGAGCAAACGCTAATGAAAACTACCGATAGTTTAATAGTCCTTCATGTGGCATATATTACAAGTGATTTCGCTTCTGGCGTGTCTACAGTGGTGCCTCAATACCTAAATGAGCAGTCAGAAATAAAGGACATGAATATAGCTCTATTAAATCTTACAAACTACAGACCTAAAGATGCGAAATATCCCGTCTTCTATCAGTCATGCATAGAAAAACTTCCTGAACCGTTTTGCAATCCGTCACTCGTTATATTTCATGAGATATATAGGCCGGATCACATTAAACTAAGCCATTGGCTCAGAAGACGTGCGATCCCATACATCATCACACCACATGGGTCTTTAACATATGTGGCGCAAGAACAGCATCATTTAGCTAAACAATTGCTTAATGTTTTCTTCTATAACGCCTTTATTCGCAATGCTGATTGTATCCATTTTCTATCGGAAAAAGAGGCGATAAGTTCAAACGGCTTTAAACATAGGAAAGCAAGCATTATTCCAAATGGTGTTAGCATCCCAAAAGCCAAAGCCTCAAACTTAGACAGCCGCATCGCGCTTTTTATTGGCCGCCTAGATATAGAGGTCAAAGGTCTTGATCTACTGATCAAAAGTCTGCCGCTAATTGCTGATGAGCTAAGAGGGCTCGGAGCTAAAATCTACATCTACGGTCCAGACGAAGATGGGTCTATGGCCAAACTGGAACTACTTATTGCCGACAATCAAGTATCCGATATTGTTTTATTAAATGGTCCAGTTAATGGTCAATCTAAAGCGGACGCTTTTCTCCAATCGCAGTTTTATATCCAACTTTCACGCACTGAAGGTTTCCCGACGTCTGTTTTGGAAGCACTTGCATATGGCCTCCCAATTATTGTTACCGAGGGAACCACATGGAAAGAAACAGCGAACAATAAAGGAATTGGAATCGGTGTAGAATCTGATCTCGAAGCCATTTCTAACGCAATTCTCACCCTGTTCAATGACGATGAACTTCGTTGTAAACTTGCAAATGCAGCTAGAAAGTATGCAATTGAACACTTTCAATGGAAGGCCATTGCCAAGCGTCAATTTATTTTATACAGGGACATTGTAAACGGGCTTTTTAACTAACCATCTTGTTCTTCCAATACGGAAAGGGACTAAATGCTGTTTTCAATTATTATCCCTGCATATAATGCGGCATCCAGTTTGCCGGAAACGCTATCATCCATCTACCAACAAACATATGACGGCTATGAAATTATTCTCATCAATGATGGATCAGCAGACGCTACTGAAAGTGTCTGCAAAGTGTTTTGTGAATCTCACAACAATACTCATTACGTTAGACAAAATAATATGGGCGTATATGAGGCCAGGCGAAAAGGCGCGGAGATAAGCGCCGGAGATTACCTGGTCTTTGTTGATGCGGATGATTCTTTGCGCTTCGATACCCTATCTATTCTTGCTCGCGAAATCGATAAGTGCAATCCAGACATAATCTGTTTCAGCTATACAAGAAACCCAGACTATTCAAACGATCCGTTTATCAATCCCGCCCTTCCGTCTGGCATCTATGAAGGTGACGATCTCGCCGAAGTCAGAAAATGTTTGGCACGAGGGAAACTCAATTCAATTTGGGGAAAGGCAATCAAAAGAAACTGTCTGATTGACGATTTAAGCAATACCGATACAAAGAGAATCGATTTTGCAGAAGATTTTCTGCAAATGATACCCATAGTCGATTCAGCCAGATCGGTTTTACAAATAAGTGATGCGCTGTATTATTACAATTGTCAAAACGGACAAAGTGCAACACACAGCTATAAGGAAAAACAGCTTTCAGATTTAACCTTCGTCACCTCAAGCCTAGTGAAAATCGCTGCTCGTTGGGGAAAAGAAACAGAAAGGCTGGCATGGAAAACAAGAACGGAACAGTATCTTTATCTCCTATCGATCAACGAGCTCAGTGACAATAATGAGACCAAAAAACGTAACTTTGTTTCAATTTCAGAGGCCTTATTTAATCCCTCAATTAAAGCTGATGTCCCTTGCAGCACCTACAGACCTGACAGCTATTTACTGTTCCTTGCGGCAAAGAATAAGCACTATTTGTTATCTCGAGTAGTAATACGCTGTTGTGAACAGCTAAAACTATTGATACTGAAAATCTTGAGCTAATCGCCCTGTTGTCATCGCTCATTTTTCCTGGCACCGAGTAGTAAAACCAACCGACTTAGCCTTCGATAATCAAATGTCAGGCAAGCCGGTTGGTCATAAAAGTAATGAAAGTACATTAGGCTATTCTGCTTAATAAGCGTCGCAGATTATCGCTTGATAAATCCAGATATGCTCGTCTTTTCGGATTCGTTTAGCCCAAACATCAAAACCAAGAAGAAATAGATAAAGAAATAAATTATTGCTGACACCAAAACCACCACAAGGCCAGATAAAAGGCTTTTAATTAGGTTATAGAGCAGCAGCAAAGCCCCCGTACCGACAATAACCAAGACGGAAAGTTTGGCAATTTCAAGCCAAAATCTCTTTATGTTCAACCCAAGCTTTTCAGAATAATACCAATTCATACAGAAACCGTTACCTATAACCATAGCGATGGCTGTTGAAACTGCTGCGCCCACTATGCCCATAAGCTTGAGCAATATAATCGTCACGACCACGTTGACAAGCGCAATCGCAAGATACATATACCCCCTATACAGGTAAACATTCGCAACCTGCATTATGGTAAGTCCCAGGTTCTGAATTAAGTCAATGGTAAATGGAACCATTACGATCAAGGCGATATAGAAAGCGTCTATATAGTCCTTACCAGCCCAAATAATGATGAAATCTTTCCCCAGAACAATAAATAAACTAAGAACAAATCCGCAGACGATAAAGGAAATGCGACCGACTTTAATGAAGAGATCCGAAATTTCAGACATATCCTTATTCTGGCAATAAAGTTCTGAAACTCGGGGAAGAAAAACTGAAGAGGCTGCCGTACCGATTGTCATATAAATCGTGTAGATTTGAGATCCAACAGAATATACCGCAACGGCGGCAGCACCAAAATAATAGCCGACAATTAATTGATCGGTTTTCCAGAAAATCTGGTCAGCAATCGTCACCAATACAATCGCGCCGCTAAAAAAAAGCAATCCCTTAGCCAGTTTCATGTCCCAGCCATGATATCTGAAACTAATATGCAGATTATATTTAGCAAACAAACGCTGGCTCACCGCGCACAACACATTTGTAACAAGCACAACTAAACATACGGCTAATGCATTCTTAAAAATTGTCGTAAGTCCATACACAATGAAAGGCTGAGCTATTAGGGCGGCCAATTGCGAGCCCTTCAAAAAAACGAACCTTTCATTAGCAGTTATCGCCGCAACGCTAATAGTGTTGTTCATGATAACAATTGTGTTGATCCCTAATACAACAAGCATTGCGGAACACTCATCAAGCTGTGAGTTTGTAAAACTGGCTGAATATACAAACCGAACAACCACGGCGAGAACGCAACTTATTAGCATCACGAACACAGATAGGACCCAGTACAGACGCCTAGCTATTGCGAGAGTATTCTCCATTAAGTCATTTTTGCCCTCTGCCATATACTTGCAATAAAAACGCCCAACACCGGCAGACAAAATCCCATTAATGGAAACTATATAAGACATGATAGAACCTATCAATTGATAGAGTCCATATTCGTCTTGTCCAATGTTTTGCAACAACATCGGAACATATACAAAGCCGACTAAAGCCTGAGCCAGTATATAACCATATGTAATTATTATGCCAGTAAGTCTTCTGCTTGCGCTACTTATCAGAATCACCGTTTCACAATTTGTTGCTTCAAATACCATTCAGAAATTAAAGCACTATTTAATCAGAACAACCGATTGCCGAACCTCTCCTTTGTTCGCATTGTTAAAGCAGGGTCCGATTAAATTCCCAGGCAGAATTTGATGCCACATTTTATTGTCATGCGGATTATCTCCCCAGAAGAACCCAATATGACAGTCGATTGATCCGTCAGTCTTAAAGAAGATAATATCTCCCTTTTGAGCATAACCACTATTTAGCATATCTTGGACAGTACGGAACTCATACATTTTGCATCCCAAATCTCGAGCATAGCCATACCATCTCCAAGCGTTAATATAGCCGCCACCGCCTGGCCCCCCAGCCCAAGGAGAGTGATTATTATTCTGCGCAATACGATTGACATCGCCACCAACCGCAGCATAAGCATGAGCCACGAAGCCAGTGCAATTCATGCCAGTATAGCCATCCCATCTCGGGGCACCTTTTGGGTAAAGGCAACTATCATAGGAGAAGCCACCGGAATATCTCGTTCCTAAATAATAGCCATCAAATTGATGCGACGTAAGCCAAGTGACGAGTCCAATACGACTAACCCCCAAAACCGTTGAGCTGCCAAATGGGCTGTAGTAAATCTGAGTCGACTTCGACTGGAGAGTGCCATCAGGAAGCAAGACATCGCAGTAAAGATCGTAATAACCATCTTGCAATCCAAGTGCAGAGGGATTGAAATAAGCGTCATTCACATTGGAAAATTCTTTTAGAACACCCCATTTACTCCAGTCGGACTTGGCCCAAACAAATTTAAACTGAAATTGCGCAGATTTTTCAGCTGCAAGCGTTCCCAAATCAGCTCGAACTCCCCAAGAATTATTGCCATCAGTCGAAATTGCAGTAATCCTCGAGAAATCCCAACAGCTAATGATTGTTCTTTTTGTTTGGACAACTCCATCTGACCCCGAAACGTCACAGATCAATTCATAGTCTCCGGCGTCTTTTGGAGCCCATTGGAGGTGTGAACTTGTGCCCTGTTGAGCAACGCCCCAGTCAGCCCAATTATTCTTATTCCAGACGAACTTATACTGTAAGTAATTAGTATCACCCGAGCATCTGGCATCGATCTCAGTGCTTTCATTAGGCCTGACAAGCGTTGCAGAAGAACTCAAGGACTCGTAATTCCACTTCTCGGAGCCAATCGAGCATTCAGTCTTCGAGGTCATCGTCTGATCGTTGGCCTCATCAATAACATCAACAAAAACGGTGACAGCGCCAGATTTATCGACTCTCCAGTCAATTGAGGATTTACCTCTGCCGGAGTCAATCACACCCCATTCAGCCCAGTTGTTCCGCATCCAAACATATTTGTATGAAATCTGATTATTCTTTCGGATGGTAATCCGAGGTGTAATTGAAAGCGTATCCCCTACGCACAAATTGGATGAATCAGATTTCAAATCTATTGAAGTGAAGTTAGATAGATTTCTCTCCACCCTGACGGGGAACCTCCAGGTCCTCACGTTGCCGGCCGAATCGACGGCGTCGACCAAGATGTTGACGTCGCCGGCGACCTCCGGCACCCAATCGCAGGAGGCCTCGGGCCCGAGCTGGCGGATGGTGCCCCACCTGGACCAGCCGCCCTGCTCCCAGACGAACTTATAGCGGACCGAGCCCGAGTTGCCGGACGCGGTCAGGCCGAGCGAGCAGCGGTCGCCCAGGAGAGGAGACCCGCCATCGGACGCCTTGGCCGAGAGGCCGTCGACAGAGTAGTCCTCTGAGATGCGAACGGGGAGTCTTGACGTCGACGTGAGCCCGCCGACCGTGACGTCGGCATAGAGAGTATAGGAGCCGGAAGACGGGGGCGTCCAGGTACAGGCGGCGGACTCAGATGCTGCCTGGATGACGCCCCACTTGGACCATGAGCCCCGTTCCCAAAGGAATTTAATCTTTGCGCCGGGAGCCGCGGCGGCGGAGATATCGACCTTCATTCCACCGCTCCACTCGAGCGTATCCCCGCCGCTCACGGAAAGGCGACAGGCATCCACCCTGACGGGGAACCTCCAGGTCCTCACGTTGCCGGCCGAATCGACGGCGTCGACCAAGATGTTGACGTCGCCGGCGACCTCCGGCACCCAATCGCAGGAGGCCTCGGGCCCGAGCTGGCGGATGGTGCCCCACCTGGACCAGCCGCCCTGCTCCCAGACGAACTTATAGCGGACCGAGCCCGAGTTGCCGGACGCGGTCAGGCCGAGCGAGCAGCGGTCGCCCAGGAGAGGAGACCCGCCATCGGACGCCTTGGCCGAGAGGCCGTCGACAGAGTAGTCCTCTGAAACCGGCGAAGTTGCACTTAAATCATCGGCCCGTGTTGAATCTTCAATCTGTGATGGAGACAGGCCCGCTTCACTCAAACCAAAGCAAGGAGTTACGGCCAAACAGAAATAAAAGAAGAAAAAAGCGAGACGGACAGCCTTACTTCTAAAGAAATGCATATAGAACCTCCCCGATAGTTCACTCCAACATAATATTGCTAGCAAGTAACAATTTAAGGCCAAGATTTACCATACAAGTAAGGTCGACTTCAACCAGCGCAGTCGACCTAGAGAATTCATATTGATATTAGCCAATTAAAGAAATAATGCGCGCAATATTCTGACCATATGTGTCACCCGGAACAGCCCAGCGGCCGTTTAAATCTTCCAAATATGGCGCAACTCCGAGAAAACCCTTAGACTGAAGGACTTCATATCGAGGATCCACACAAGTGTTATTCAACGCCGCACCAGTAGCATATCCTTTAAGATGCTGGACTTGTGCAAGCAAGCCCTGATATACATCGTCAAATCTAGCGCCTCCCGATTGTTGATTGACGGCGCCCAGTCCGGCGAAATTGCACTGATTCGGCTTTACGGAACCTCCAAATTGCAACCATCCAGTCTCAAGCATAGCCTGAGCAAAAACAACTTCCGGACGAACCCCTTCAGAAACAGCGGCTTCGACAATTAATGAACAAAAATCACGAATAGTAGGTGCCCCCTTTGAAACAAATTCGTCTGAGGGATATGTATGTCCTGTTGATTCATATAAGTTCACCATAGCATCAACTGAAGTCTGCAGACTTCCCATAATTGGAGTACCCTCCACCGTGACCTTGCGGGTCAGGTGCCTCTCGGCGGAGCCGTCGATCACGTCGAGGTAGACGGTGTACTCGCCCGGCTCGGTCGGGGTCCACTCGCAGGAGGAGGAAGCGGAGGGCTGCTGGGCGACGCCCCACTTGGCCCAGCCGCCCTTCTCCCAGACGAACTTGTACTTGAGGCCGGAGGCGTCGCCGGACACCTTGGCCTGCAGCTTGACCGGCTTGCCGCAGCGGGCGTCGCCCGAGACTTCGAGCGACTCGACGGAGTAGCGCTCGCCGACCGTGACCTTGCGGGTCAGGTGCCTCTCGGCGGAGCCGTCGATCACGTCGAGGTAGACGGTGTACTCGCCCGGCTCGGTCGGGGTCCACTCGCAGGAGGAGGAAGCGGAGGGCTGCTGGGCGACGCCCCACTTGGCCCAGCCGCCCTTCTCCCAGACGAACTTGTACTTGAGGCCGGAGGCGTCGCCGGACACCTTGGCCTGCAGCTTGACCGGCTTGCCGCAGCGGGCGTCGCCCGAGACTTCGAGCGACTCGACGGAGTAGCGCTCGCCGACCGTGACCTTGCGGGTCAGGTGCCTCTCGGCGGAGCCGTCGATCACGTCGAGGTAGACGGTGTACTCGCCCGGCTCGGTCGGGGTCCACTCGCAGGAGGAGGAAGCGGAGGGCTGCTGGGCGACGCCCCACTTGGCCCAGCCGCCCTTCTCCCAGACGAACTTGTACTTGAGGCCGGAGGCGTCGCCGGACACCTTGGCCTGCAGCTTGACCGGCTTGCCGCAGCGGGCGTCGCCCGAGACTTCGAGCGACTCGACGGAGTAGCGCTCGCCGACCGTGACCTTGCGGGTCAGGTGCCTCTCGGCGGAGCCGTCGATCACGTCGAGGTAGACGGTGTACTCGCCCGGCTCGGTCGGGGTCCACTCGCAGGAGGAGGAAGCGGAGGGCTGCTGGGCGACGCCCCACTTGGCCCAGCCGCCCTTCTCCCAGACGAACTTGTACTTGAGGCCGGAGGCGTCGCCGGACACCTTGGCCTGCAGCTTGACCGGCTTGCCGCAGAGGGCGGAGCCCGAGACTTCGAGCGACTCAAGAGACCAATTAACAACTTTGTATTTAGAAGTGCTAGTCACATACCCATTGGAGTCAATGACATCAGCATAGATCTCATATTCGCCAGCCTGGGGCAGGGTCCAAGAAATCGATGGCGAAGTTAAGTCTTGACCGATTACACCCCAATTGGAATCACTCCAATCAGACCCAGCCCTATGCCAAACAAACTTATATCTAAGGCCATCAGTCTTGCCGCTAACATTTACACCGATTTTTACCGTTGACCCTGCATGTCCCAGTTCTTCCGAGAAGGAAATTCCATTGACGGAGTAGGGATGCGGGAACTGCGCGATGATTGCGGCAGCGTCAGCCTCGCCAAGACGGCGGCAACCATCGTCCGAGAAATAGTTGACCACATCACCGTAATTCGAGATAAAGCCATGTTCGATAAGAATACCTGGAATTCCCTGCTCGCGAGCGCAGCGGATAACGGCGAACTCGTCGCCTACCTCCATTTGAAATACGCCGCGGTATGTTAGTCCCATAGCAGCAAGGTTGTTCATGACCTTGTTGGCAAGCTCAACCGAAACCTGTGTGTAGTCGGTGCCATTTGCGGTAGGAGCATAGACTTCTGCGCCGTGAGCTCCAGAAGACCCAGAGTTGATATGGAAACTAACATATGCCTGTGCGCCCTGATCGATGCAGCGCTGTACGCGATAAAGATAATCATTGCTGGGATAGTAGCCGGACTGCTGGCGTGCAAGAACGATCTTAAAGCCGTAGGCTTCAAGTTTATTTTTGCAGGCTGTCATGATCTTCCAGGTAAGGTCGGCTTCACTCTTGCCATTTCCCTGCGCGCCGGAATCAACTCCGCCATGGCCGGCATCAAGTGCAATCACCCCAACATTGCGCGCGGAGCGCTCAGCGTAGGTAGATATGCCATCAGGCGAATCAGCGCATTCCAATGCCTGCTGAATCGACTGGGCCTCAACGGCATTACCTTCGCCGTCCGCATAGTAAACAGAAGTGCCCTCGGAGCTCACGGAGCTATCAACGACCGTAAACGAATAATCCCTGTCAGAGAGATCCACTACATGTTCAGTGCCATCACCCTGCAAAACGTAGGTTATCGAAGTCAGAAAGTAAGTATTGGATTTCAACGTCGAGCCAAATACAAAAGCAGCCGAATTACCAGCTGATTCAGATGCAACCGTGGTTCCCTGTACTCCATTGGCACTTACATAGTTAAGCGTTGCGGAAGCAAGGGTGTCGCCGTCATCGGGAGTAGCAAAGGCGACAACTTGATCAGTCCCGCCGGGAAGACTCGGGTAGGACAGATAGACATATTGAAAAGAAGAATCAACCGATTCGGCCTCGTGTTCGGGCGCGGAAACGTCTACCCTGAAACCCTCATCCTCTGATTCCATAGCATTCACTGGCAGCGACTGATCAACGGCCACGTCTTCACCGTCGATGGAGTCCTCGACACGCGAGGTCACGCTATCATCTACGGGTACAGCACCAGACGCAACGTCCATAGACTGCACGTTATTCGCAGCATAAGCAGCAGTTACAGGACCAATCAAAGATGAGGCAGCCAAAAGTGTAGCCATAGAAAAAACAGTTGAGGCACGCAACGCGTTTTTCATATCGAATCCCCTGTCACAAATAATTGTTACTGAAGAATAATTATCTAACAATCAGTCTCACATCGGAAGTCCAGTTACTTAAAGCGCGGGGATTGTTGTTACTTCCTTTGAATATCAATACTCCGTGAAGCAAATCCGACTAGTAGAGCAAACAATAGAAAGGGTTTAAAGTTTTTGTATCTATGACTTTCCTGGTGCTTTCCTATGCCCCCCCCCCTGAACTAGCCCCCCTACCTTCGTCGCCCGTGGGACAACTTCCACCGATCGAGGGTCGAGCTCCCTGCCGCGGTGTTCGGATTCCGCATCACGAGCCCCGATGCCTTGTCGAACAGTCCGTCAAGGGCACGGAGGAACGTATCGCCTCTCATGAAGAACTCATCCCGCCCGCTCAGGGCGATATTGCTCGTGAGGACCATCGCATCCGTCGCCGTGGCGGAGGATCATGCTCCTCATGTTGTCGGTGAGCACAGCCAATGACGCACACGGCGCCGAGAACGTATGCAGCGTCCCGATGAGGAGGTTCTCCTGGCGCGCGTTAGCTAGGTGTTTGACTACAAGAAAGCAAGAGGTAATCCTTTGGTTGAGGTATTCGCGGATGCAATCCGGTTGAATCTTGGCAGGAACAAACGACCGCCAACCGCAATAACCAGTAGAAACGCAACTAAGCTAAGTCATCATTCGCCTGCGGATCCAAATGGCCTACGCGCGGATTGTATGCCACTTTTAAGAGATGGATAATTCCAACGGTATGCAAAAAAGCTATCGTAAGCAACCTTTTGCGATTCCCACCACTCATCGTACTCATCCCATTCCGTTTGCCCTATAAGTTCGGATAGCTTGCCGTAGGCATCGTGGAGAAAATACTTTGAGAATCTTCTGCCTGTCTTATGATGAAATACCGCAGGATGTGTAATAACTTGCTCGTAAGAATACCGCTCTGTATTCTCTCTCGATTCTATGGGATTGAAATAATCAACGAACTGAGGAACATCTCTGCAGTCGTCAAGAATATGCAGCAAATCGCCATGGCAAATCTTGTTTCGAATATGCTCGCAGTAAGCTTCCCACCATTTCTTTGTATTGCCCGACAAAAGCCCTTTACTTTTCGCAGAGTTGATGACTGGCCTCAAGGTTTGGTTCTCAAACATCTCACCGTGGTCTTTTCGTATTGATGGCACTTCATCAAGGTTCGAAACAACCATTCTTAAGGTGAATTCAAGAAGAACAGAGGTAGCAATAATTGCAGCTTGGTAGTTTCCGCACAAATGAGAGCTACACGCCTCAAGCCATAGGTTATTGAGGGAAGGCTCGACCCAAGGGAGGGCTGGCGGCAAATCTGTACCGTTACTATCAACGCTTTGTGCGAACATGCCCGCCGCATTGTCTTTTTCAATGTGCCAAATCTCTATCATGGGCAAGCCTCCACATGTGGGGGAAGAATAAGGGCTCGACGGCAGAAACGCGGAACCACTAAGCATCAGTTTCAAAGATAATATACTGCGCTGCTGATAGAGTGGGCAATTCTCGTTCTCGCGATTAAGCCAATGGACCGCAGCATGCTCCTCGGTAATAGCCGTCGCTTTCGCGAACCATAAGCCAATTGACCAGTCTGGGCCTATTTAACCAAAACAGAACCAGACGCATTCAACCATGCACCGCTTACGTTGGAGCAGCAATCGAAACCACTTAGTATTAGCCACTCGTTATCAAACATGGCAAACATAATCTAGATCCAGCACCATGGGCCACCGATATTGAGGCGTCCTGTTGTCATCATAAACGTGAAAGCCTAACCTAGCCCTTACAAAGGCAGCAAACGCAAAGTGAAACGATGACCCCCACCGTGATACAATCCCATCAAATTAAACTGTTGACAGAAAGGCTCTACCGTGCCGCCCAAATCCACCAACTCCCTTATGAAGCATCTCCGGAATCAAGGGATTTCAATCGGTGGTTCAGGGCAAAAACGAAAGCTCAAGAACATCGGCTACTACCATGGATACAAAGGGTTTCGGTTCGTGGGAGATTCGTCGAATAGGCTCCACATCAGCGATTTCAACCAGATTATATCTCTTCACGCCATGGATATGCAGATCAAGACCCTGCTCTATCCACATATCATGACAATTGAAACCGCCCTAAAGAACTACACGCTAGAAGCAGTGCTTAGCTATGCCAAAAGCGAAGACTTCGATGATATCTACAGGAGCTGTCTGACGGCATACAGAGGATATAATCCCGGTACGGGTGACTACAAGAAGTCTTGGGCGAAAAGGCTCAGACTGCGGCAAAACGTTGACGGGCTAATTTTCCGTGAGCAGGACAAAAAGCCATTTTTCAAACACTTTCGCGATCGAGGGAGAACGATCCCGATCTGGGCTATCTTCGAGTCCATGACCCTGGGAGAGTTCGGCAATTTCTACGCCTGCCTCGATCGTCCCATTAAAGGTGCCATCGTCACCGACTTGGGGATGCCCTCCCAATATGATTCAGAGTCCCTCCTTCTCTCCATCATCTTTGCGCTCAAGGACCTGAGGAACGCCATCGCTCACAACGCCATCGTCTCGGATGTTCGATTCAAAACAGGCGACATCTCGAAGAACGTCGGGAAGCTCTTGAAAAGTGAGACGAACATCGGCTTAATCAACTTCTCCGATATCACCGACTACGTTATTCTCGTCGTCTATCTTCTTGGACTTCTGAAGCTGCCCAAGACTGATAGGAAGCGGCTTGTTTCCGATTACGAGGGTATTCTACTTCGCTACAAGAAGGAGCTTCCTCTTGGAATCTACGGCAGCTTTGTGCGCACCGAAACCCAGAAAAAGCTCAAACTTCTGAAGATATATGTCACGAAATCGTAGAGGACAGAATGTTGTGGTAGACTTTTTAACAACAGCGGTGGTAGCCTTCGGGCGACACCTGGAAGGGCCCGACAAGTTCGGGCCCTTCTTTTTTCGAGCACCTAGAGCGCCACCATGGCAAGCGAAGTATAAGGCGCTATGTCCTTCTGGGCGATACTCCCATCGGTTTTCGATTAGCTCATCCCTCTAAATCCTAATCATTAATCACTGACTCAGACGGCAACCAGCAGCACTCCGGGCTCGCAAGAGCAGAAGAGATAATATAACCCACTCGTCAACGTCATTTTAGGGAGCTCATGACGGTTACCTCAACAGTCGTGGACCTGGATGGAAGCCTCGATTTAGAACCGTTCGAGAATCTCCTCGGCATTCTCTCGCAGATAGATATCTAGATCCGGCACGGCAAACTGCACATAGCCCCTCTGCGGCGTCTGAATAACCTCTCTTTGTAGCAGTTTGGCCCTAATAGAGCTGATCTCATTGGTCTTTTTACCCATGCGCTTGGCAATCTCGGATGATTTGGACTGTTGTTTGTCCTCGCACATCGCCAAAAGGTATTTGATATCGTTAGGCCCCAGTCCGGAAATCGCTGGCTCGTGAACAACATCGTGAAAACGAGCCTCTGCCAGCGCAATGCCTTCGGTGACGTCGCGCTCGCTCACAATGGCACTTTTGGCGCGCTGCCAAATGGAATAACCGACCAGTTGCACCAGATAGGCATAGCCCTTAGTGGCCTTAGCGGCTCTCGACAGAAGATTGTCCTCTATGGTCAAACCAGTCGCGACAAAGCTATCGCCCATAGAGAGAGCTACCTCCACCTGGTTGATAGGCGCCAGATCTTCGGGGAGGGCACGACGCAAGAACGTAAGCGCCTTGCCGTTAATAAGATCCATAACACCGGCGGGTAAACCAGCAAAGGCAAGTGCAATATCTACTTATATCGAATAATATCGAGCTGTATAAGCTTGTATAAACTTATCGCGGAAGTATCGAGCTTTCGTAATTTGTCTTAGTAAGTAGTCCAACCTTGCTTTCTTCCAAGCTCATAGCGAAAGAAAGTTAAGGACTTCCTAAAAACCATTGCCTTAGACCGAGAAATACTCGCTCTCAGCGGATAAGTTCGGCCCCAACCATGGATCGCCCGTCAAGAAGAACTCAGGCCAGCGCTGCATGAACAGAGCTTGCTCGCGCTTCCAGCGGCGCAGCTTTTCCTCGTTGGCCTCTTCCCTGCCGCGCGAGGTGAACTCGTAGTGGTACAGCTCGGCATAAGGCGTAAAGATAGTACGGTAGCCAGCCTCCCATACGCGTAGACAAAAATCTGCATCGTTAAATCCGACGGCGAATTCCTCGTTATAGCCGCCGACCTGCTCAAACACATCGCGACGGACCATCTGGCAGGCGCCCGTTACGGCACTAAAGTTGCCCGGGCGCACAGCACGGGCAAGATAGCCCTCGCGCTTTGCCGAGAAGTCCTGGTTGGCATGGGCAAGTGCGCCACGCACGCCAACTAAAATGCCGGCATGCTGCACCATATGATCGGCAAAATAGAGTTTGGCGCCCACCACGCCCGCATCGGGACGCTGCAGATAGCCCATCATCTCTTCGATAAAGTCGGGGCTTATGACCTCGGTATCGTTGTTGAGCAGCAGCAGGTAATCGCCCTTGGCATGCTCAACGCCAAAGTTGATGATCTGGGAGTAATTGAACTCGCCCGGCCAGTACACAACGCGCGCCATGCCCTTGCCTTCGGATGCTGCAGCCACGCGCTCTGGCAGGGTTTCGTAATACGCAAACGTCTCCGGGGCTTCGCTGTTGTTCTCCACCAAAACTATCTCGTAATTGGCATACGTGACCTTCTGAGCGATCGACATCACGCAGACATCGAGCGTCTCGACGTGGTCCTTGGTGGGAATCACAATGCTCACCAGCGGCGCAGGCTCCGGTAGTGCATAGCGTATGCGATAGACAAACGGCGTCTCGGCATCCTCGACCGTTCCGCGAACGTCCAGCGAGTCAAGGTGGCGCTGCAGCGCAAGGCGCCCGGCCTCGATGGCATACGGTTTGCTATCGGCAGAACCATCGGCGGTCGATCCCGGATGCACGCGCCAGTGATACAGCACGTGCGCGACATGCTCAAACCGCGCGCCCGCCGCAAGGCAGCGAAGCGTAAGATCGTAATCCTGGGCGCCCGCGACGTCTTCCGGCGACATGCCAATACGGTCGATGAGTGCCTTCTCCACCATCAGAAAATGCGTCACGCAGTTATGGCTATAGAGCAGGTCGACGTTAAGCTGCGTCTTAAAGACCGGCTGACCCCACTCCCCCGTTTTCTGGAACATGTCCTCGTCGCAGAATAGGACCTGAGGACGCTCGTCCTCGTCCTCCTTGTTCAGCGCGGCGACATAGTGGAACAACGCATCCGGCTCCAAGATGTCGTCGTGGTCCAAGAATGCGATGTAGTCGCCTGTCGCTTGCTCGATACCTGCGTTGGTGTTGAGCACAATGCCGCCGTTGCCGGGAAGCTCGATGCGACGGATGCGCTCGTCGTTGGCGTCCGCCGCAAGGTCGGCCACCGCATCCCATTCGGGTGAGGCGTCCATCAGCTGCAATTCCCAGTTGTCATAGCTCTGGGCTAGCACCGAACCCAGCAGCTCGCGCAGGTAGACCCGATCACTCTTGTAGCACGGCACCACAATGCTCACGAGCGGCCTATAGGCAAAGGCCGCCGAAGCGACACGCTGGCACGCTAAATCGCCCGGCTTTGCGCGATGCTGCTCAAACCAACGTCGATAAGCCGCGTCGTCTGCACGCGCGTCCTTCATGCGGTTCCAGCTGTCGTCGACCATGCCGTTGTACAGGCGACCATCCATAGCGCAAAAACCACTCTGAATCTGCTCCGTGGGATCGCTCACAATCGCGACAAAATCTCGTATATCCCGAGGCATCTCTACGCTCAGATACGTTTTATTGACGCGGCAACCGTTGCGCTGCGGCACATCGACCTGCGACTCAAACACATGCACGGTGGCATCAATCGCATTCATGTGCGTATCGAGAATCTGGAGCTCAGGTGCGCACTGGGGGTCTCCCGCCCAGGTAACCTCATAGCGCCACACCGCGCCGGCGTCTGCCGGCAAATAGCGAATGGCATCGATCTCGTAGCGGCCGCAGTGTTCGCCACGCTGCGCATCGCGGATAAGCGCACACAGCGCAGGCTTTGCTTTGTAGTTAATCTTGGATTCCAGCTTGGCCACGCGGCTATCGAGGCGAATGGAGCCCAACCTTTGGCCACCGGATGCAAAAACGGCATCCATCGACGAGCCATCCAAAAACGGAAGCACCAAGACGGCGAGCTCGCGCTCGTAATCGGAAACGGAAGGGCAAAGCGCCAGCACGCGGCCATGATCGACCGGGAGCACCAGCGACGGCACGCAAGAACCGCTCGTCGTCGCATGGGCAAACGCTTGAGAACCCTCCCGCTCAATAAGCGCGGCGACATCCTGACCGGCAAAACGAAGCAACACAAACAGACGGCCCTGACTGCGGCAAAGTGCCAAACGCTTGATACTCATCTATACTTCTCGCTTTCCCAGGGCGTTCGCTACCATGCGTTTGCAGGCACCCAGGCGCCCAAACCTCAAGACGTCGTAATCGAACATGATCTTTTTGCACCCACGGGCATTGGGGGCCTTGCTGGTAAGCGCCACACGCACCATAGCAGCAACAGAAGGAGCGCATTGTACGAGCGCATCATCGCTGCCCACGGCAGAACCGGCAAGTGCCGTGGCAACGGCAGCAAACACCTTGCCGCAGTCCGAACCCAGCAACCTGAGCGCATCGTACAGCACCAGGTCGCAGAGGAAGTACGCCAGGTCATCGGCATGCTGAGCATCGAGACCGTCGCGCTGCCAGTCAGCCAGCACCGCGGAGTAAATCTTCACGTGCTCCAGCAGACGCGTCTCGTCGTCATAGCGCATGGTGTCCATAAGTGAGCCCTTGCGCGCCACGCGGTAGTCATACAGCTTGTTCGAAATAAGCGCGCTCTTGCGCGAGCGACCGTACACGGCAAAATCGAAGACCTGGTCCTCGCCATACTTAACGGTTTCGTCGAACACGATCCCGTTGCCCAACAAAAACTCACGTTTGCAGGCGGTGCGCCATGCAAAGGGGCGAGACGCTTCCTTAAACAGCAGGCCAGAGCTATAGCCTTCAAACGACACATCGCGCGGGCTCAGCACATAGTTAAGCCACGGATACCCCGCCTCCAGCGGATACGGGTTCGCGCCAAAGGTCAAAACATCACAGCGCTCTCGCTCAAAGGCATCGACGATCACGCGGCATGCATCGGGCGTAAACCGGTCATCGGAATCCAAGAACGCAACGATGGACGCCGTGGACGCGGCGATGCCTGCATTACGCGCACTCGACAGGCCGCCGTTCTCCTTATCGACCAGCGTAAAGCGCGCGTCCTTTTCGCAATAGGTAGCCGCAATATCGCGCGAGCCGTCCGGCGAGCCGTCGTTGACCAGCACGCCTTCCCAATCGGGCATGTCCTGCGCAAGCAGGGAGTCCAGGCACCAGGCCAGGCACTCCTCCACGTTATAGATGGGAACGACAACGGAAATCTTGGGGGTAGCCATAGTCAAGTGCTCCTACTGTGCGACCGGAACGTCATCGGGGTGCGGATTATCACCGTAGGTGCGCTGATACGTCAGCACGCGCCAGACCAACGGCAGCCCACCGATCTTAAAGTAATGCTTAAACGTATTGAGCTTGCCCGGCTTCTTAAAGTCAAAGCGCGAATCGATATAGGCGCGGGGCGACTTGATCATCAGACGCAAGTCGGTCTCGCCACGCGGATCGAACAGCGACAGGTCAAAGCGACCGGCATCCCAATCGGACTTGAGCTCGGGAGAGGCCTTCTCCCAAAACTGCTCGCGTAACTCATCGACCAGGCGCTCATCATTCCAACGGTACGTATCGACCTTCATGCGCATTAAAATGCCCTGGAGCTGAGCCTTGAGCTCGGGACGTTCATCCAAAAAACGTTGCATCTCGGCATATTCGTCGCACACACAAAACACCTTGTTGGGCGAATTAACGGAGCTCTTCTCGTTATCCTGGCGATAGCACAAAATGGGGTCCGCGATAAACGCAGCACGCTCGGCGCATGCCCAGACCTTAAAGTTAAAACCCGCATCCTGATACGAAGCGCCCGGCGTGGGAAGGAAGCGAACCTGATTGTCGTTGAGGAACTCGCGCCGATAGATAGCCGACCAAATGGAAGGTTTGCGGTAGAAGATGCCCGGGCGATCGACGGGGCGATACGCGGCGCCCGTCATATGCTCGTCGATGATCCCAAACAGCTCGCGGCGCTCGCTGGGCGTGGACCAATACAGGTAAAAGTCGCCCTTTACCACATCGGCATGCTCAGCATCGGCCTTGGCGACCAGCTTTTGGAGCGAATCCTCAAACATAAAGTCATCGGACTCAAGGATGCCCACGTACTCGCCGCGCGCCATCTCCAGGCCGCGGTTCATCGAGTCGCCGTAGCCGCTGTTGGCTTTGTCAATCATCTTTACACGGGGGTCGCGCTCCATGTACTCGCGGATGATATCTGGCGAGCTATCGGTGGAGCCGTCGTTGATGCAGATGATCTCGATGTCCTTGAGCGTCTGCGCCACGGCGGAATCGAGGCACTCGCGCAGGTAGCGCTCAACATTGCAGATGGGAACAAGCAGCGAAACTTTAGGGGTATCAGAGTTCTGCAAGAGAACCTCCTGTTGGATAGCGTGTAACAGGGTTATTTTAGCAGCCGAGTTGCGGCGGGCGGCAGCGCCTGGAATTAGATAAAGCGCTCCAGGCAGGCTTTGAGACCGCGAGTCGAAAGATAGAACAGCGTTGCGTCTGCCATCGAAACGCCCGCGGTCGCCGCAACGAGCTTGTGGGCAACACGGCGAACGGCGCCCTTAGCAGGCATATCCGCCCACTCCGTTCCCAAAAACGTCGTGAGGTCCATGTTGACGCGAGCCGCCACGCGGTGGAAGTCATCGGAATCCAGGCGCGCCAGGTCGAACACAATGAGGTCCAAAAACCAAGTTATCAGCTCGCCGGGGCACAGGTCCAAAAGACCGTAGGCCGCCCAGTCCTCCAGGACCTCCACGAGCATCCTCATGTGGGCGTCAAGCTTTTTGGCGCGAGCCTCGGCACTGTTGAACTCGTGCGTCGCCGATTCGCTCTCCATCACGTAGTGGTAGAACTTGTCCGGCATGACGACGGTCTTGCGGGCAAGCGCATAAGCCACAAATTGGAAGACGACGTCCTCGCCCAAAGCCAAACCGGGGGCGAAGCGAATGCCTTCGCGATTGAGCAGCTCGCGCGAAAAAGCCGCACGGCAGGCATAGGGCTGCGCATTCGAATGGAACAGCAGTTGGGGATCACGGGCGCCGAAGGCACCAGCTTTGGGGCTCATGAGTTGCTGGACGCGTTTGGGGGCAGCATCGGCAGGTTCACAGACGCCGCCAAAAACGGCGGCCTCGGCATCCGCAGACTCCATGGCATGCAGTACGCGCTCGACCGTCTGGGCATCGATGTAATCGTCGGCGTCCACAAAAAAGACGGTCTCGCCCTCGGCGACATCGATACCGGCATTTCGAGCACACGAGACACCCGCGTTTTCCTGGTCAATCACAAGTACGCGATCGTCGGCCTGCGCGATCTGACGCAACACGTTCAACGAATCATCAGTCGAACCGTCGTTGACACACACAACCTGAATCGAGCGCTCGGACTGGGCCAGCAGCGAATCGAGGCATCGCTGAATGGAGCGCGCAGAGTTGTAAACGGGGACGACAATGGTAGCTTTAGGACGCGAGGCCTCTCCCATGTCGACCTACCCCCTCAGCGATTCGATGAGGAAGGCGGCGACCACGCCCGGGCCTCCAACCGAGGCGTAATACTTAGCACGCCCCAAGGCACCATCCGTCGCAAAACTCGGATGCTCGTCAACCCAGCCCTCAGGATCTTTGAGGATGGCAGCGAGATTCGCGCGCTTCCACGGCTTGAGGTCGTCAAGCGAAAACTCCCCCGCGTCCAAGGCCGCCTGAAATTCCTTGGCCATCTGCATCAGGAACTCCTTATAGAACTTAGGCGCCAAGCGCACGTAGTTCCACATATACGAATCGTACTTAATGAGCTGATTGAACTTGAGCATGCGCGCGACGTCATCACTTGCGTGGTCACGGGCATAATCCTCTCGAATCCAACGCTCAATCTCGGCATACTCGGTATTGACGCAAAAGACCTTAGCCGAAGAATTGACCGAGGAATTCTCGTTGTCCTGGCGATAAGACAACACGGCATCATGAAGGTAAACAGCCTTATCGGCGCACGCGATCACCTTAAAGGCGAATGACGTGTCCTGAAAGGATGCCCCCGGAGTCGGCAGGAACTTAATGCCGTTGCGCTCAAGAAAATCGCGACGGTACACGGCCGACCAAATCGACGGCTTTTGCTTAAAGAACTGCGTCGTATCGCTCGGGTGCACCGGCTTGCCACAGTCCTTGGCTTTAAACATCTCGTGCAGCGAACGGCGCTCCTCGGGCTTAGACCAGTAGAAATCAAAGTTCGCCTTCGCGAAGTCGGCATTATTGCTATCGGCGGCCGAGACAAGCTTTTCGAGTGCGTCGGACGCCATAAAGTCATCGGACTCCAAGATGCCCACGTACTTGCCGCGCGCCATCTCCAGACCATGGTTCATCGAGTCGCCGTAGCCGCTGTTGGCCTTGTCGATCATCTTGACGCGCCTATCGTGCTCCATATACTCGCGAATAATCGCCGGCGAGTTGTCGGTCGACCCGTCGTTAATGCAGATGATCTCAATATCCTTGAGCGTCTGTGCCAGGGCGGAATCGAGACACTCGCGCAGGTAGCGCTGAACATTGTAAATGGGAATAAGCAGCGACAGAACAGGGCTGCCAGAGACGTTAGTAGACAAATGTGCTCCTTAGGAAATACCTGTCGTTTCATGGTATCAAAGGGTCAGCGCGCCAGCGGGCGTTTATATAATCTATGGAGCTCGCAGAGGCAAACTGATACGAAAGGACGTCATGCAGCCCAAAGCCGCACGCAACATATCCATCGAGGCCTTGCGCTTGGTCGCAGTCGCCGGTATCGCGGTGTTTCACACCTTTCAGTGGACCTTCCAAGCGACCTGCGTCGGCTTGCCGGAATACGCGCCGCTTGCCGCCTTCCCCCATTCCGGCGTGCTTGGCTTTATTAACTTGCTAGGCTGCTGGGCCAACGAGGCCTTCTTTATGATCTCGGGCTATTTTCTCATCGCCTCAGCCGCGCGTGCTTGGGACGGTGGAACAACGTGGAAGTCGCAAATGCAACGGACGGCGCAGCGTCTGGGCAAGGTCGTTATGCCCACTGCGTTTTATTGCGTCGTGGCGCTCGCGTGGTCCACGGTCGTCTCCCCCATTCCCGATGTTACCCTCAGCACGCACTACTGGTACACGCTAGGCCTTGAGTTTATCTGGGTCTATGCCGCAACGGTCTTCATGGCGCCATGGTTTGGACTGGCTAAGAGTCGAGTCTCCCAGAAGAGCTCCACGACGACGGTCATCGCCGTTGGCATCCTCGCATTTGTTGTTAACGGGTATTTAGCCGCTATGAGTACGACAAACGCCGGCGAGTTTTCTTGGCTCCAGAAACTCATGAGCGCTGCCACGTACGTAATCGCGTTTTTGATCGGCGGGCTGCTCCGCGACGTTACCGATGCCATGGATTCGGACAAGGTGGGCACCTTGGGTATGCGCTCGCTCGAAGCGGTTTTGGCGATCGCCACCATCCTAGAAGGAGTGCTCTCCTTCACCGGCAACCTCACGGCCATGACAACCCTCTCCTACAAATCAACCTCGTTGATCTCGTTTGCCCTCGCTGCCGCCTCCCTGCTCTTTGCGGCAACCCGACGCAGTGCCTCAGGCAATCCGCGGACTGCAGGTGTCATCGTCACCTTATCGACCGCCACGCTCGGTTTCTATGTGATGCAGTCGCTCACCAATAGCCTGTGGCGTCCCGTCTTCAACACCCTGCTCGCAAACATACTGGTCAGCCAAAACAGCCCGGCAGCTATATGTATCGTCACGGGTACCGTCATTAGCATCGTCTTTGCTCTGGCGCTTCTCATCATCGATGCAGCTAGAAGCCTTATCGCTCGCTAGCTCAAGCGGCAATAGACACGCTGCCGTCAGACGCCAAAGCCGCTACACCCGTGGCAGGTTCCTGCGTTTTATTCAAAGCTTGCCGACAAGGTGCGGTGAGCCTTTACAATAGAACAGTCCCAAGGACGTATTCGATAGCTTCCGCGCAGCGCTCGCCCGCCGCGCGTGAAAGGATATATTGCCCCATGCCTTCAACCCTTCCCGCTCCCATCGATAAGCTCGCCATCGTTGTCGTTACGTACAAGCGCCAGGAACTCCTGGCCAACCTGTTCGACTCCATGACCGAGCTCACGGCAACGCCCTGGCGCATCGTGATTGTCGATAACGAGAATTCGCGCGAGACCGAGGCCATGTGCACCGCATTCAACGAGCGCCTGGCCAGCCTGTGGGGCATCGACACCGAGCAGCCCGACGCGCAGGGCGGCACCGACCGTGTCATCTACGCCCCGCAGCTCGAAAACGGCGGCGGTGCGGGCGGCTTCTCCGCTGGCACTAAATGCGCCTACGATCTGGGGGCCCAGTGGTTCTGGGTGATGGACGACGACGTGCTCGTCATCCCCGAAGGCATCGAGCGTCTTGCCAAGTGGACCGACCGCTACGATGTCATCCAGGGTTCGCGCCTGGACTTTGACGGCGGCGCTTTCTTTTGGCAGTACCAGCTCATCCTTTCGCTCGGCATCCCTAACCCCATCGCCAAGTGGGACTTGGGGCCCGAGGGCCACCGCACCATGAACCAACTGTGCTTTGAGGGCGGCATGTTCTCGCGCCGCGTGGTCGACAAGATTGGCCTGCCCGACGCGCGCTTCTTTATCTACGGCGACGATGCCTGCTACGGCTACGTGGCCAGCCAGCACTTCCCCGCCGCCGTGGTTGCCGACGTGGTGCTCAAGCGCGCCCGCGCCGTCTCCAACTGGGATATCGCCGGCAAACGACAGCTCAACTCCACGAGCGACACCAACCGCTACTACATCATGCGCAACCGAGGCTTCCTCGCTCGCTATATGCAGATCTACGGTGACTACCACCCCATGCTGTTCCGTCTGGGCAATGCCGCGACCTTCTGCAAGGAGTTCATTCGTCTGGCAGCAGTCGACAAATGCTTTAAGACCGGCATTCCGGCGCTGCGCCGCGGCATGAAGGACGCCCGCAAGATCGTTAAGGATCCCAACTGGAAGCCCATGCCGCCCCTGAAGGACGCCGAGTAGTAAAGGGCTTTCGCCCGCCGCTACAGTCGTTGACACACCACGGACACACGCTGACCGTCAAAGCCAAAGCCCCAACGCATGCGCCCGACGGCGGGGCGCGGCACGCGGATATCATCGATGCCGTCGCGCTCTATGTCGAGTAGCGCCTGAACCGCCAACAGTTCCAGGCCCAGGGCATCGACGCCAGGGTCGTACAACATGTTGACCGTAATGAGCGGTCGCTCATCAAGCATGCCGAGCGTGTCGGCCACGTCAAACACCCGACCGGTGGGAATCACCTGGATATCCCAGCGATCCGAGACGCCACTTCGCTTGGAGCTGGGATTGCAATAGCCGGGCAGTCCAAAGCAGAGCCCCTGAAGCGCCAGATGATAGGCTGTCGGCATATCTGATTGGCCCACATCGATGCCCAGATCGCCGATAGCACAGCTCAAAGCTTGCTTTACAGTGTCCTCGTCTCCTCGACACAGCCCGTCATGGAACGAGTCGATAACTCCAACGTCCTCAACGGCGCACTCAAACCATTCCAGAATTACAAGACGGAGCGCCTGACGCACTTCGTTATTAGGCAGACGCAGGGAACGAAGGCACGCGCCGTCCTCCGAATGCCCCGTCATATCCGTCGTAAGGAATCCAGACAGATACAGCGCAGTCCAGATATCTTCGGGCTTGGCGGCATCGACCTCCTCGGCACGCATATGCACTGGCGCCTCAATAAACCCATGCGGCTCAACCAAATCGAACAATGTGGACAGGCGAATGAGATTCCAGTCGCCGACGCATGCGCCCAGACGGTCGGCGTAACAATACAGATCCGCCCGAACGGGCGCGACGCAATCGCGATGTGCGTAGTCCACCACGCGCTCCGGGCTCGAGCAATAAAAACCACCAAACAGATAGCCCTCGAGCCACTCACGCGCGTCATCCAGACAGCCGTTGCGACCGATGCAATCCAACAGCACTTGGACTTCGTCGTCCGAAAAACCGAACCATCGATCACACCAACTCGACAACGCTGTCGCCGACCGATAGGAAACCCCACGTTGGGACAACGCAAACTCGGCATGACCGGGGCGTTCGCACATCAGACACGTCAATCGCAACGAGTCGCCGGCATCGGCAATGGTGTCGAACAACATTCGGCTGAGCGACTCTAGGGAATCCACGCTACCGTCGTCCTTAGCGTCCAAACGCTTTGGACATACCGCGTCGTAGTCGTCTATCAGAAGAACAACCTGCTCATCGAAAGCTGCCTGGAGCAGCTTGATAAGCACGCCAAGCGCCGCATCGATCTCCTTATCGCTGGCCACCCCACGCGCCGCCCTCTCGATAAGACGGACCTCACGTCTTGACAGATCAGGTGCGGCAAGCAGCGGCAGCAATCGGGCGCACTCGTTCGCGACAGCGCTGCGAATAGCCGCCGCAGCATCGGCGTCGCGCCTCGCAGCGGCAGTTGTAAAGTCGAGCATGATGACCGGATAACTCGCGTACTCATCACGATAGCGACCGCCGCCCGCCTGCCAAATCTGGGTACCAGCGAACAGGCTTCGATCCAGCAGCCGGTGATCAGGTCGTTCCAAATAGCACTTGAGCATCGATAAATTCATGCTCTTGCCAAAACCCTTGGGCCGACAGCAAAACGCAACAGGTGCTTCACTGTCCAATATATCGGCAATAAACATAGTCTTATCGACGAGTAAACACCGATTGATTGCATCGGAAAAGTCGTGTGCATCAACCGGTAGAGCTGCGCTATCCGCATGATTGAGCAACCGTGCACTAAACGCATGAGTAAAACCACAATTCACCTGTTCAGACACCGTAAACTCTCCTTCTAACGCAGCACGATGCCCATTGTAGCGAGCGGGTAGAGCGCAATAATATCGACATGCAAACATTTCGGGCAACGGTAGCAACAGACCCCCGAGGGGGCATAACAAATCGTTGCACAACAAAAAAGGGGCCCGATGCCGCCGCACCGGACCCCGTCCCAAACTCTTATAGAAAACGATCTGGAAGATTACTCCTCCAAGCCGTCCTCCCCAGAAGCCTTCTTCTGCTGATCGAGCTTATGCTTACCACTTACGATAGACGTAGCGCCCAGTGTGGCCAAGCTTGCACTGGCAAGGCTCGCCATCACAATCAAGTCGCCCGTCTTGGGCATGTTGCCGCCCGAGGACTTAGTCGTTGTAGTCGTCGTGGTCGTGGTGGTCACCGTTTTGGAGTCATTTTGCCCCTGGACCTGGTCATCGGTGTTGCCCTTACCGCTGTCCTTGCCCTGCTGCTTTCCGTCCTCGGTCTTGTCCTTGCTCTTGTCCTTCTCCTCAGATTCAGACTTCTTATCCTCGCCCTTCTTCTGTTCGGACTTGTCGCTCTTCTCCTCAGAGCTAGAACCCTTATCGGATTCGGTCTTCTCGGAAGCCTCGTCCTTGGAGTCGCCCTTTGCGGCTTCGATCTTTTCCGTGGAAACCTGATCAGAGTTGCCCTTGTTCTGGGTCGAGCCGTTATTGACGCCAGCCATCAGCGAAGAGCCCAGCGTAGAGCCAAGCTGCTCGGAGAAAGAAGGCTTCTTGTCCGGCGAAGCAACGGGAACGTCCGGCGCCTTATTCGAGTCATCCTTGGAAGCATCGGAACCAGGGGTTGCGTCAGAGCCGGAGCCGTTGTTAGAGCCGGTGCCAACGGACGAATCGCTCGAGCCGGTGGATGAGTTAGAGGTGCCAGCGCCGGTCGAACCAGAAGCGTCGCTGTCCGTATTGCCGGCAGAGCTTGAAGACGAATCGCCCGCAGCAGAGCCGTTTGAATCGGAGCCGTTCGAGGTAGAGCCGTTGTTGGTAGTGCCACCAGCAGAGCCATCACCGTCAGCACCGGTCGAGGGCGCATCCATCCTGTCATCGTTGGCATCGTCGCTCGAGTCGTCATTCGAATCAGGCGTCGGCGAGGGCGCCGGCGTAGGTTCGGGCTGCACGGGCGTCGCAGCGGCCTCGTCCTCGGCGATATAAACCAAACAGTCCTTCAGCTCGTTGCGGTAGCGGTTCTTCCAGCCCTCATGATACTGGGGCTGGCTCGAATACTTGGTCGCCACGTTATTGACCACACTGTTGGAAAGCGCCGTCACAAACTCGCGATCAGTCATACTGTTAGAAAGGTTTGCCCAACGGAAGAAGTCCCTGCAACCACCGGTGCCGCACATGTTGGTGATGCTCCACACCATGCCCTTAACGCAATCGGCACGGCCCGAAATATCAATGCCCAGGCCACTCTTGAGCCACGCCTCGGTCACCGCATAGTACGAGTTGTACGCATAGGCATCTTGAAGAGCTGAGAACTCAACAGGATCGATGTTATAAGCGCCCTGGAAGGCCTCCTGCGCAATACGGCCCAGCTCAGTGAGCTGGCCGTTCTCGTACATGGCATTGCTCGTGTTGGAAATCTCGCTGCCGCGATCAATCGCATCCTTGAGCATGCTGTATTTTTCGGGGTTGTAGTTGTAGGCCTGCTTCATAAACGGAATGAGCGACCAACGACGGTCGAACTGGTAATAACCCAGCGCGTTATAACCGTCACCGTACGAAAAGCCCTGGTTATAGTTGCCGTGACTCTCATATTTGGTGAAGTACTTCATCTCGGGAGTCACGTTAACAAACGAAACGCCCTGGACCGACCTCAGCACGCCCGAAAAGGACTGCTGGGTATAGAGACCCTTATCGATATCGGTCGCATCCGAGGCAACGCCCGGCGTGGGCTCCTCGGCAGCGGCGGGTGCCGGCGCGGAAACGGCGCCAAACGAAAGCGCCAGCGTCAGGCCCGCGACAATCGCAGAATGCTTGGGCTGCATAAGATCCTCCCTGCATTGGTGTAGTTAAAGTGCAGTTTGCAAAGATAAAAATAAGTATTGCAGCTCGCCCGTTGTTGCACAACAACCCCTCGGTAAACGGCAACAACCCTCCGCGAAATCTTAAGGAATTGCGCTCAACCTACAGTTTGATGTCGAAGTTAATCTCGGGGACGGCAGCAAGGTCGGCCAACGTCACGCCGTCGACGTACTTTTCGATCACGTCGTCCAGACCGCGCCAGAATTTGACGGTCGAGCAAAGATCGCTGCGGGCGCAGCTGTTGTCGATGCCATCGCACGCCACCGGAGCCGTGCTGCCCTCGACGGCGCGCAGGATGTCGCCAGCACGCACCTCGGAGGGATCCTTGGCCATCATGTAGCCGCCGCCCTTGCCGCGCACGCTCTTAAGCAGGCCCGCCTTCATAAGCGGACGAACCAGCTGCTCCAAATACTTTTGCGAGATATGTTCGCGGTCGGCGACCTCGCGCAGGGCAATCTTGCCCTCGGCGTCGCCCAGCGCCGCGATATAGATCATCAGTCGGAGGGCATAGCGGCCCTTAGAAGAAATGAGCATACCTACCCTTCCATAACGCTGGGGACAAGCACTACCGATGAATTTGTCCCACAATCTGAAAAGTCGAGTGGATTAGTCGGGTTTTCCCTTGACTAACGCCGAACCCATAGTAACTTTATTCCGAGAAGATTCCTAGGGTTTAGTACACCTATGAGTACACCATATACAGAGAGGGACAGCATGAGTGCAAATCCGCTGCTTTCCATCGAGGGTCTGACCGCCTCCGTGGACGAGAAGACCATCCTCCACAACGTCAACCTCAACGTCGCCGCCGGTGAGACCCATGTGCTGATGGGACCCAACGGTGCCGGTAAGTCCACCCTCGGCCACCTGGTCATGGGCGACCCCGTCTACACCGTCAACGACGGCCGCATCGTCTTTGACGGCCAGGACATCACCGAGCTCACCACCGACAAGCGTTCGCGCGCCGGCCTGTTCCTGAGCTTCCAGGCCCCGGTCGAGATCCCGGGCGTGCCGCTGTCGAGCTTTTTGCGCGCCAGCATCGCCGGCCGCCCCGGCCTGGAGATGAAGGGCAAGGAGTTCCGCCGCCGCGTGAAGGAGCTCGCGACCGAGCTCAACATGGACACCGCCTACCTCAACCGTGAGCTGGGCGTGGGCTTCTCGGGCGGCGAGAAGAAGAAGGTCGAGATGCTCCAGCTCCTGCTGCTGCAGCCCAAGCTCGCCATCCTGGATGAGACCGACTCGGGTTTGGACGTCGACGCGCTTTCCACCGTCAGCCACGGCATGGACGCCTACCGCAAGAGCTGCGACGGCTCCATGCTCATCATCACGCACAACACGCGCATCCTGGAGCACCTGGATGTCGACCGCGTCCACGTTATGGTCAAGGGCCACATCGTGCGCGAGGACGACGTTTCGCTGATCCCCTGGATCGACAAGAACGGTTTTGAGACCTTCGAGCGCGAGGCCGCCGAGCAGCGTGCCCAGGCCGAGGTCGCCGCTGCCGAGCAGCAGGCGTAAAGGGGCGACGCAATGACCAAGAACCGCACCGAGGTCGCGGACATCGACCGCAGCCTCTACGACTTCACCTACGGCGAGGAGGGATTCGAGCGCCTCGACGCCGGCATCACGCCCGACATCGTGCGCGAGATCAGCGCCAAGAAGGACGAGCCGCAGTGGATGCTCGACCTGCGCTTAAAGTCTCTCGAGATCTTCAACCGCTTCCCCGACCCGACGTGGGGCCCCTCCATCGAGGGCCTGGACATGGACAACATCGTCACCTACGTCAAGCCCAACACCGACCAAAAGCACGACTGGGAGTCGGTGCCCGACGACATCAAGAACACCTTTGAGCGCCTGGGCATCCCCGAGGCCGAGCGCAGCTACCTGGCAGGCGTCGGCGCACAGTACGACTCCGAGCTCGTCTACCACAACATGCAGGACACCGCGTCCAAGATGGGCATCGTCTACTCCGGCATCGAGGAGGCCCTGCACGATCCGCAGTGGGAGCCGCTCATCCACGAGAAGTTCATGACGCTCATCCCGCCCACCGACCACAAGTTTGCGGCCCTGCACGGTGCCGTGTGGTCGGGCGGCTCGTTTGTCTACGTGCCCCGCGGCACCAAGCTCGATTTTCCGCTGCAGAGCTACTTCCGCCTCAACGCCAAGGGCGCCGGCCAGTTTGAGCACACGCTCATCATCGTCGAGGACGATGCCGACCTGCACTTCATTGAGGGTTGCTCCGCGCCCAAGTACAACGTGGCCAACCTCCACGCCGGCGCCGTCGAGCTCTTTGTGGGCAAGCGTGCGCACCTGCGCTACTCGACCATCGAGAACTGGTCCAAGAACATGTACAACCTCAACACCAAGCGTGCGCGCGTGGACGAGGACGGCGACATCGAGTGGATCAGCGGCTCCTTCGGCAGCCACGTGGGCTACCTCTACCCTATGAGCGTGCTCAACGGCCGCCGCGCCCGCTCGAGCTTTACCGGCATCACCTTTGCCGGCGCCGGGCAGAACCTCGACACCGGCTGCAAGGTCGTGCTTAACGCCCCCGAGACCTCGGCGACCGTCGAAACCAAGGGCATCTCCAAGAGCGGCGGCATCCAGACCTTCCGCAGCTCTATCGTGGCCACGCCCAAGGCCGAGGGTTCCAAGGCAACCGTGAGCTGCCAGTCACTGATGCTCGACGACCAGAGCCGCTCCGATACCATCCCCGCCATGGACATCCGCGCCAAGAACGTCGATATCGGCCACGAGGCCACCATCGGCCGCATCGGCGACGACAAGGTGTTCTACCTGATGAGCCGCGGTATCTCGGAGGAAGAGGCCCGCACCATGATCGTCAACGGCTTTGCCAACCCGGTCTCCAAAGAGCTGCCGCTGGAGTACGCCGTCGAGATGAACAACCTGATCAAGCTCGAGATGGAAGGAGCGATCGGATAATGAAACAGACCACGAACAACGCTGCCACCACGCTCGAGCAGGTTAATGCGATGCCCGCAGCAACCTGGGGCTGGTTGAAAATGAACCAGACCAAGCTTGTGCTTTCGGACGAGCTTGCCGCCGCACCCGCCGAGGCCGTTGAGGTCGAGGGGCTGGACGAGCAGTTCTCCGGTGCGGCCGACGCCCTCGACGCCGCCATGGAAGCCATGGCCGAGCGCTTCCCCGAGCGCCGTGCCGCTGCCCCCGGCGACGCCGCCGACCGCGCCCGCATCACGCCCGAGACCGAGCTCGACGTGCCTGCCACCTCTGCCTACCAGGCCGGCGCCATCAAGCTCGAGGAAGAGCTCTCCCCTGCTGAGGCCTTCGAGACTGGCATGGGTGAGGCTGCCTACACCTACCTGTCCGACCACGCCACCAAGCGCATCATCATCGATGTGCCCGCCTACCAGCACGCCACGGTTACCGTGCGCGTGAGTGGCGTCGACGCTGCGGCCGCCATCACCGCCATCGACGTCGTCGCCCGTCCCCAGTCGACGCTCGACCTGCAGATCGCCCTGGACTCCCCCGTTGCCGGCGAAGGCGTCGTGGGTTCCGCGCTGCGCGTGTGCGCCCACGAATACGCCACCGTCAACGTGACCTGCACGCAGACGCTCGACGACAGCTGGATCGCACTCGACGACACCGGTCTGTTCCTGGACGAGGGCGCGCGCGTCAACGTGCAGCACACCGTCCTGGGTGCCGGCGCCAGCGCCACCGGCCTTGCCGGCGACCTGCTGGGCGACACCGCCAAGGTGACGATCGACACCGATTACCTGGGTGCCCGCGAACAGGTGCGCGACTTTAACTACGAGCTGCGCCACCGCGGCCGCAAGACCGAGTGCGAGATCGACGCCAACGGCGTGCTGACCGGCACGTCCAAGAAGGTCTACCGCGGCACCATCGACCTCGTGCACGGCTGCAAGGGTGCAACCGGCACCGAGCGCGAAACGGTGCTTCTGGCTAACAAGGGCGTCGACAACAAGACTGTCCCCGTCATCCTGTGCGACGAGGACGACGTCGCCGGCAACCACGGCGCCACCATCGGCCACGTCCGCGACGAGCAGCTGTTCTACCTCGCCTGCCGCGGCCTTGACCAAAACGCCGCCGAGGACCTGTTCATCCGCGCCAAGCTGGAGGACGCCGCGCTTTCCGCCACCGATGAGCGCACCCGCGCCGCCGTCGTCCGCCTGGGCAACAACCTGATCGACAACTTTGAGGAGGAGCTCGCATGATCGACACCGAGCACGTTAAATGCGATACCTGCACCGCCCCCGAGCCCATGATGCTCGACGCCAGCGACGAGGCTTCGCGCGGCTGGCCCACCGTGGACATCGAGAATAACCCCTACAAGGGCCAGTTCCCGCTGTTCCAGCAGCATCCCGAGATCGCCTTCCTCGATAGCGCTGCCACCGCACAGCGCCCCGCTTGCGTGCTCGACGCCGAGCGCGATTTCTACCAGCGCATGAACGCCAACCCCCTGCGTGGCCTGTACTCGCTGTCTGTCGAGGCCACCGACGCCATCGCCAAGGTCCGCCAGCAGATCGCCGACCTCATCGGCGCCGCCCAGGCCAACGAAGTCGTCTTCACCCGCAACACGAGCGAATCGCTCAACCTGGTCGCCAAGAGCTTTGCACCCACGGTGCTGGAGCCCGGCGACGAGGTCGTCATCACCATCATGGAGCACCACTCCAACCTGATCCCGTGGCAGCAGGTCTGCCGCGAGACCGGCGCCAAGCTCGTCTACCTCTATCCCACCAAGACCGGCCAGCTCACCACCGAGGAAGTGCTTGCCAAGGTGGGCCCCAAGACCAAGATCCTGGCCGTGGGTCAGGTCTCTAACGTCCTGGGCGTTGAGAACCCGGTCAAGAACCTCGGCAAGCTCGTGCACAAGTACGGCGGATATCTGGTCGTCGACGGCGCGCAGTCGCTGCCGCACATGCCGGTCAACGTGGCCGATCTTGGCGCCGACTTCTTTGCCTTTAGCGCGCACAAGGCCATGGGTCCCATGGGCATCGGTGTGCTGTGGGGCAAGATGGACCTGCTCAAGGCCATGCCGCCCATGCTTACCGGCGGCGAGATGATCGATTCGGTCACCGAGCAGGACGCCGTCTGGGCGCCCGTCCCCGAGAAGTTCGAGGCCGGCACGCAGGACGCCGCCGGCATCTTCGCCACAGGCGCGGCGCTTGACTACCTGGTCAACACGGTTGGCTACGAAAACATTCAGGCACGCGAGCAGGCGCTCGTCCACTACCTGATGGGCGAGCTTATGCAGCTCGACTTTGTCCAGATCATCGGCTCGATCTACTGGGACAACCATCACGGCGTCGTCAGCTTTAACGTCAAGGGCATCCACCCGCACGATGTCGCGAGCATCATGGACATGGACGGCGTCTGCATCCGCGCCGGTCACCACTGCGCGCAGCCGCTGCTCACCTGGCTGGGCGTCGAGAACCTCGCCTGCTGCCGCGCCAGCGTAGCCTTCTACAACGACAAGGCCGATATCGACAAGTTCATCGCCGGCCTGCATCACGTTTGGAGCACGTTCAATGGGTAATCTGTACACCTCCACCACGTTTATGGAGCACAACTCGCACCCCGACTACAAGTACGAGATGGACGCCCCCACGCACGAGCACGACGGCATCAACCCCAGCTGCGGAGACGAGCTCACCTTGCAGCTACGCGTCGAGAACAACGTGATCGAGGAGGCCTCCTTTACCGGTCACGGCTGCGCCATCAGCCAGGCCAGTGCCGACATCATGGCCGACCTCATCACCGGCGAGACCGTCGAGGAAGCTCGCCGCCTGGCAGAGCTCTTCCTCGCCATGATCCGCGGCGAGCAGCTCTCCGAGGAGGACCTGGAAGACCTGGACGAAGCCGCCCAGCTCCAAGACATCTCGCACATGCCCGCCCGCGTCAAATGCGCCGAGCTCGCCTGGCGCACCCTCGACGGCATGCTCACGGGACAAAATAATCAGTAGTATTTGTCCCAAATCTTAAGAATTTTGTTGGCCGAATCGCTTGACAAGAGTGGTTCGGCCATTTTCTATTCCGAGCCCTCAGCCTGAGCATTCACCCGCGCATAAGCGCGCACGATACGAGAGACGGTACTCTTGCTGATTCCCGTATACCGTTCGATCTCGCGCACCGTGTAGCCGACATTGTGCAGGGCGAAAATGATTCCATCTCGCCGCGAGGGCGCTACGGTCTTGAGTTCGTTGAGCGGCACGCCCAGGCGCTTCGCCATCTTGTCGGCAAACGCACGCCGCTCCCACTCTGTCTCATCCATATCGTGAATCACTGGATCGGAACCATCGGGCATCGACAGAGAATAATCCAGAAACCCCTTGGCAGACTCAAAGAGCTCAAGCACACAAGAAGGGTCCGAAAATCCCCTCGTCGTATCGTTGTCATACGCTCTCAGATACTCGGCAAAGCTGCTCCAGGGATAACGCTCGATCAGGGCGATACCCGCCTCCTGCGGATTAGCGTGAACATAGCGAATGGCAGCCATCAGATAACGGTCGGTATCGAGCGAGCGCCGGTCAAAACGGTTCTGGAACAGATGGCCCGTGCGCCCCGTGCGTTTATTGAACCGCCGCGCGTACGTCAAAAGCAGCCGGTGCATCGCCGCGCTCATCGCGTCCTCGTAATCTGCAAGCACCAGATGCACGTGATTGCCCATAAGGCACCAGGCGATAACCGTCACGCCCGCCTCGCGGCAGCACTCGCGCATCAGCTCCAAAAACTCCCACCGGTCTTCATCGCCCTCAAAGATGAGCTGCTTGCCCACACCGCGGGCACAGACATGGTAAAAGCCGGTAACCGTTCTCCAAACGCGCTGCATGGCGCTCCCTTCGCCGGGATCTGATTGCCATCCAATACAGCACGATTGAAGCGTGCCATCAAAACATTCACGCAAAACAATACACTCGCGCGGCCAAAGGCAGTAAACGGGCGGCGAACGGCACCGTTGCAACAGGTCAGACCCCGCAACGCATACAAGAGCTGACCAAAAGCTTGCCCAAGACGAACCCCCTCTACGGAAGTTCGCGACCACCGAACATATAGTTAAACCGTTTCAATTAAAACTTCCGGACTTCTCGCTACGAAAACTGAGCCGTTCGCCGAATATTCTGTGCATTTCGCGGTATTATAGGGGCTGCATGTCATGTCCCTTTCGAAGGGTCGCCCGGCAATCGCCAGCCACGACCCCCAGACGGGACGCCAACACGATAGAGAGGAGAGGCATGCAGTACTCACAGGAAGTGGAGAACATGTGCCCCGTTGCCAAGGGTGCATACCACGGCCCCGCACCCATCCCCGAGGAGGGCAAGTGGGTCCAGGCTAAGGAGATTACCGACATCTCCGGTCTTACGCACGGTGTGGGTTGGTGCGCACCCCAGCAGGGCGCCTGCAAGCTCACGCTGAACGTCAAGGACGGCATCATCGAGGAGGCCCTCGTTGAGACCATCGGCTGCTCGGGCATGACCCACTCTGCCGCCATGGCTTCCGAGATTCTTCCCGGTAAGACCATCCTCGAGGCCCTCAACACCGACCTCGTCTGCGACGCCATCAACGTTGCTATGCGCGAGATCTTCCTGCAGATCGTTTACGGCCGCAGCCAGACCGCGTTCTCCGAGGGCGGCCTGCCCGTGGGCGCCTCCCTCGACGACCTCGGCAAGGGCCTTCGCTCTCAGGTCGGCACCATGTTCGGCACCAAGGCCAAGGGCGCTCGTTACCTCGAGCTCGCTCAGGGCTACGTCACCCGCATGGCTCTCAACGACAAGAACGAGATCATCGCATTCGAGTTCCTGAACCTCGGCAAGTTCACCGACGCCGTCAAGGCCGGCAAGACCCCCGAGGAGGCCATCGCTGGCGCTATGGGCCACTATGGTCAGTGGGAGAACGCTGCCAAGTACATCGACCCGCGCACCGACGAGGAGACTCACTCCGTCGCCAGCGTGTTCCCGGTTCACGAGTAGAAAGGGAGGGAAATAACTATGACTGTTACGTTCGAAGGTTACGAGCGCCGCGCTGACAAGATCAACAAGTGCCTCGCCGACAACGGCATCGCCTCCCTCGAGGAAGCTCTGCAGATCTGCACCGACAAGGGCTTCAACCCGCGTGAGATCGTCAACAACACCCAGTCCATCGCCTTCCAGAACGCCGAGTGGGCCTACACCCTCGGTTGCGCTCTCGCTGTCAAGCGTGGCGCCAAGACCGCTTCTGAGGCTGCCGCCATCATCGGCGAGGGCATCCAGGCCTTCACCGTTCCCGGCTCCGTTGCCGAGGACCGCAAGGTCGGTCTGGGCCACGGCAACCTGGGCGCTATGCTGCTCTCCGACGACACCGAGTGCTTCGCCTTCCTGGCCGGCCACGAGTCCTTCGCTGCCGCTGAGGGCGCTATCGGCCTGGCTCTGAACGCCAACAAGGCTCGCAAGAAGCCGCTGCGCGTTATCCTCAACGGTCTGGGCAAGGACGCCGCTCAGATCATCGCCCGCATCAACGGCTTCACCTACGTGAAGACCCAGTTCGACTACTACACGGGCGAGCTCAAGGTCGTCGAGACCATCCCCTACTCCGATGGTCCCCGCGCTGCCGTTAACTGCTACGGTTCCGATGACGTCCGCGAGGGCGTTGCCATCATGTGGCACGAGAACGTCGACATCTCGATCACCGGTAACTCCACCAACCCCACGCGCTTCCAGCACCCCGTCGCTGGCACCTACAAGAAGGAGCGCCTCGAGGCTGGCAAGAAGTACTTCTCCGTCGCTTCTGGTGGCGGCACTGGCCGTACCCTGCACCCGGACAACATGGGCGCCGGCCCTGCCTCTTACGGCATGACCGACACCATGGGCCGTATGCACTCCGACGCCCAGTTCGCCGGTTCTTCCTCCGTGCCTGCGCACGTCGACATGATGGGTCTCATCGGCATGGGCAACAACCCCATGGTCGGTGCCACCGTCGCCTGCGCTGTCGCCGTCGAGGAGGCCCTCAAGGCCTAATCGCGCCCGCGCGATGCTCACATAGTTGAGCTTTGGAGCCGCTACCCACCCGGGTAGCGGCTCTTTTTGTTTGCGCTGTCGCAGGATAGCTAATGCCGATATATCAGTTGGGGCGAAATACGAGATGTGATGAGATGGAGCGTCAGAGCGTCCACGACGCCCACCTGTCATATTTGCCCTTTACCGATTTGCCGAGTCTTTGCGGCCCCATTGCCGATCACCCGTGCGACAATGCGCCGGACGAGAAAGGAATCCGATGGAATCGACTGATGTACTGGTAATTGGATCTGGCATTGCGGGCCTTTGCGCCGCCTTCGAAGCGGCACGCACGGGCGCAACCGTCGCTGTGGCAAGCGCCGGCAAGACTATGAGTGGATCGAGCTTCTTCCCGGGCACCTGGGGTCTGGGCCTTATTGGCCCCGTCGACGAGGGCGACGAGCAGGACCTCATCGACACCATCCAGACCGTCGGCGGCGGTGTCGCCGACCTCGAGCTTGTCCAGACGTTTGTGCACGGCATTCCCCAGGCAATTGAATGGCTCGAGCAAGACCTGGGCGTTGAGCTCCAGCGTCCGCAAAGCGCTGAGAGCGCTCAGCAAAAGCAGTTTATCCCCTGCTTTGACCACAAAACGCGCATGTGGCGCGGCCTCACCCGCAAGCCCCTTGAGGACGCTCTGACGGCCCGGCTCGAGTCGCTCGGCATTCGTCTGCTCCCCCGCCATGAGCTTATCGACCTTGTTGAGGACACGAACGGCAGAATAACCGGAACCGTGCTCTACGACCTCACCGAAAATCGAATCGTGCCCTTTGCTGCCAAGGCCACGATCATCGCAGCCGGTGGCACAGGTGGCCTGTTCGAGCGCAGCCTTACGTCGGCTGATGTGCTCAGCTCCTCGCAGGCCATCGCGCTGGCGCACGGCGCAACACTTACTAATATAGAGTTCATGCAGATGATGCCCGGCTTCATCGAGCCCAAGCGCAACCTGGTCTTCAACGAGAAAACCTGGCGCTACGTACATGTTGACCAGCCGGTAGATATTGCCGACAACAAGCTGGACGACCTGCTCGAGCAGCGCTCTGGATATGGTCCCTTCACGTCACGCTTGGCCTCCCGCGCTATCGATCTCGTCATCGATCAGGCAGGTGTCGAAGGCCTGGCACTCCACTACGACTTCCCCCGCGAGGATGTCCCAGAGTTTGTGCAGACCTTTGCCACCTGGCTGCAAGACGAGCACGGCATCGCCCCGACTGACGAGATGCGCGTTGCGATGTATGCCCACACCGCTAATGGCGGCATCAAGATCGATAAGACCGCGCACACGGGCGTTGAGGGCCTCTACGCTTGCGGTGAGGCGACAGGCGGCATGCACGGCGCCGACCGCATTGGTGGCTTGTCAAGCGCCAACGGCATCGTGTTCGGACGCATCGCGGGTGCATCGGCAGCCCAGGCAGCACAGAATGCACCTGAGGTGGCCCCGAAGGCGGATATCGCCCTCCCCCAGTACGGCATTGCCACAACAGATGCCGAACGCCTGACACGCAGCCTTAAGCACACGATGAGTACCTATTGCATGATCAACAGGACCGAAGCAGGTCTATCCAAGGCTCTGCAACAGCTTGAAAGCCTGCAAGACGAGGCAACGGCGCTGAGTAAGCCACACGCCAATGACAGCGAAATCGCAGCCCTCGCCCGCCTGCAATCGCAGATTCAACTAGCACAGGAAATGGTCAAAGCCATGCGCAAGCGAACCGAAAGTCTCGGATCGCACTATCGAGCGAATTAAACTGGACACCTATCTAAAGCAAAACACAACTAATCGATATCTATGGGCCCCGTGAACTCGAAGTGGCACGGGGCCCATTCGTGTCCGCACGGCAGCGTATCCTAATTCTGAATACAGAGCGGGCAAAGCCCGCATAGACAATAGACCAGCGAGGAGGAGATATGGACAGTAGAGATATCGAGAAGTGGCGTGTCGAACTTGATAGCTACGCCAATGTGGAAGAAGGCGTTGAGTATTGGCTCGCACGCGATTTAATGGAACCCATGGGGTACACTCGATGGGAGAACTTTGCCGAAGTTGTTAAGAGGGCAAAAGTCTCGTGCGAAACAAACAAAACTCCAGTTGATTCCCATTTTCGTGACACCACGAAAATGGTAACTGCCGGTGTCGCCGCTCGCGCAGTTAAAGACTACAAACTTACGCGCTATGCATGCTATTTAATCGCCCAGAACGGAGATTCAAACAAGCAAGAAATCGCGCTCGCACAGGCGTACTTCGCCGTGCAGACGCGCCGCCAAGAGCTCATAGAGCAGCGCTTCGCAGAGATTCAGCGCTTGCAGGCGCGCCACTCGCTATCTGATTCAGAGAAACAGCTCTCGGGTATTGCGTTCAAACGCGGCGTGGACTCCAAAGGATTCGCGATCATCAAGTCGAAGGGCGATGAAGCGTTATTCGGCGGCAGAAGCACGGCGGAAATGAAGCAACAGCTCGGCGTATCCAAGAGCTCGGCATTGGCGGACAGGCTAGCCGATGTTCTCATCAAAGCAAAGGACCTTACGAACTCGATGACGGCCTTCAACGCCGAGGAACACGACCTGTACGGTCTGGACCAGATCAAGCAAGAGCACGTCGAGAACAACACAAGCGTGCGTGGCAGCCTCATCGACCGCGGAATTGTACCCGAGAACCTACCGCCTGCCGAAGATACAAAGAAGCTCGAACGTCGCGTGAAAGCAGACGAGAAAAAGCTCAAGGAGGGTACAGACGGATTCACCGACCCCCAGGGCAGGCTCGACTTGTAAAGCGTCTGCGCCCTTACGGGTTCGGCCCCATGCGAGGTTAATAAAAAAGACGGCCAACCGAGATTGACCGTCTTAACATGCTTTGGTGGGCCGTCAGGGGTTCGAACCCTGGACCTTGGGATTAAGAGTCCCCTGCTCTACCAACTGAGCTAACGACCCAAAGCTAAAGTCCGTGGTGGCGGACTTTAGAGGAGATATCGTGTGGTGGGCCGTCAGGGGGTCGAACCCTGGACCTTGGGATTAAGAGTCCCCTGCTCTACCAACTGAGCTAACGACCCGATATCAATACGAAGCAAGAACTGGGGTGGGTAAAGGGACTCGAACCCTCGACCTACGGGACCACAACCCGTCGCTCTAGCCAACTGAGCTACACCCACCGTGTCCTGTGCGCTTCGCGCTCGACTATTATTGCAAGGAACGCCACGCGATGCAAGCCCCAATTTTCAAGAATTTTGAAAAGAGTTTTTCGAACGCGTTTCGAGCAATTCCCACCGGTTTCATAGGAGTAAACTTGCCCCACTGCAAATGCTCGAAAGGACAAGCATGAAAGAACTCTCCAATCGTACGGCAACGTTTACCGATTCGGTCATCCGCCGCATGACGCGCATCTCCAATAAGTACGGCGCCGTCAACCTCTCGCAGGGCTTCCCCGACTTTGATCCCCCGGCGCAACTGCTCAAGAGCCTGAGCACCATCGCTACCGATCCCAATCCGCTCTACCACCAGTACTCCATCACTTGGGGCTCCCAGGCCATGCGCGAGGCGCTTGCCGCCAAGCAGGAGCACTTTATGGGCATGCCGATCAATCCCAGCGAGAACATCGTGGTCACATGCGGCTCCACCGAGGCCATGATGGCCGCCATGATGACGGTCACGAACCCCGGAGACAAGGTCGTCATCTTCTCGCCGTTCTACGAGAACTACGGCGCCGACACGATTCTCTCGGGCGCTGAGCCCGTCTATGTGCCGCTCAACCCGCCCACGTTCGACTTCGATCGCGAGGTCCTCGAGGCGGCCTTCCGTGACAACGATCCCAAGGCCATCGTCCTGTGCAACCCTTCCAACCCCTGCGGCAAGGTCTTTACGCGCGAGGAGCTCACCTTTATCGCCGACCTGTGCAAAAAGTACGACGCCTACTGCATCACCGACGAGGTATACGAGCACATCGTCTACGCGCCCCACGAGCACGTCTATATGGCCACGCTGCCCGGCATGTTCGAGCGCACCATCAGCTGCAGCTCGCTGTCCAAGACCTACTCCATCACCGGTTGGCGTCTGGGCTACACCATTGCCCCGGCCGAGATTACCGAGCGCATCAAGAAGGTCCACGACTTCCTCACCGTGGGTGCCGCCGCTCCCTTGCAGGAGGCCGTCGTCACCGCCCTCAACTTCAACGACAGCTATTACCAGGAAGTCCTCGACCTCTACACAGCCAAGCGCGATCTGTTCTGCCAGGGGCTCGATAGCATCGGTCTTGAGCATAACGTCCCGCAGGGCGCTTACTACGTCATGATGGACATCTCTGAGTTTGGCTATGACAGCGACCTCGAGTTCTGCGAGGACCTAGCCTCCAAGGTGGGCGTGGGCGCCGTACCCGGCTCGAGCTTCTTCCGTGAGCCCGTCAACCATCTGATTCGCTTCCACTTTGCCAAGCGAGACGAGACGCTTAACGCGGCACTGGAGAACCTCAAATCGCTGCGTGATAAAATCAAACCGCGCGGGTAAGGACGGCCCGGCAACTAAAGTATCCAAAGAAGCCTCGCACCGTCCGCCGCGTTGCAGGGCTTCTTTTTATAGCGCTTTCTTAAATGGTTTAGAGCTCTATACTTTAGTCACGGAGCAACTCGTCCCAGAGAGAGGAATACTATGGCAGAGCAGCAGCTTATCGGAGCACTCGAGGCCGGCGGCACCAAGATGGTCTGTGCCACGGGCTATGCGGACGGTACGGTCCTGGAGCGTGAGCAGATCGCGACCACGACCCCGCAGGAGACCGTTGAGGCCGTCAACGCATGGTTTGCCGACAAGGGCATCGCCGCGCTGGGCATCGGCGCCTTTGGCCCCACCGCGGTCAACCCCGCCTCGTCCCAGTACGGCAAGATCTTAGAGACGCCCAAGACCGCATGGCGCTACTTCGACCTGCTGGGCACCATCCAAAACGAGCTCAACGTCCCCTGCGGCTACGACACCGACGTCAACGTCGCCTGCCTCGGCGAGGTCACCTTTGGTTGCGCCCAGGGCCTCACTGACGTTGTCTACCTGACGATCGGTACCGGCGTGGGTGCCGGCGTGCTCTCGGGCGGTCAGCTCGTCCACGGCATGATGCACCCCGAGGCCGGCCACATCCTGGTCACACGCGACCCGCGTGACACCATCGGCGAGCACAGTGCCTGCCCCTTCCATGACAACTGCCTGGAGGGCCTCATCGCCGGTCCCGGCGTTAAAAAGCGCTGGGATGGCAAGAGCGCCGGAGACATGGCCGATGACCCGGAGGCCATGGACCTGCTCGCAGGCTATCTGGCACAGGCGCTCATGACCTACACGCTGTGCTATGCCCCGCAGAAGATCATCATCGGCGGTGGCGTTGCCGATCACACCCCTATCGTGCCGCTCGCCCGCAAAAAGTGTGCCGAGATGCTCAACGGCTACATCGTCACGCCCGAGGTCAACGATATCGACACCTACATTGTCAACAACAGTCTCGAGGGCAAGCAGGGCATCATGGGCTGCCTGGCCCTGGGTGCCGCCGAGCTTCATCAGTAGGCGCGCCAAAGGGGCGCCGCAACGTCCGGCAATCCCATCCTACGGGATAACGCCGCCACGCCCCGTATAAGCCCCCAAACAAAGAAAGGCCGCCTAGGACCAAGCAATGTGTCCTAGGCGGCCTTTTTGGCACATATGAGCGATCGTAGAAGATATCGAAGCACAACGCCCGTCATCGCTCCGCAGCAGTCGATCATCACGTCGGTGATCATGCCGGCACGACCGGGCACAAAGAGCTGAATCGTCTCGTCAATCGAGGGAATCAACAGCAGGAACACCGCCGTGGGAAGCAGCACGTCAAAGGTGCGACGGCCCTCGATATCAAAAGAATGCGTCGCCAGAATGCCGAGCACCATGTACTCGGTAAAATGCGCGCACTTACGAACGACGAAGTTGGTCACCCACTCATACGGAAGCCCCATGCCGTGCAGAAAGCCGCGAACGGCCTCCATAATCGACAGGCTCAATGAACCGGACCCCGTGCCAGGAACCATCGAATTGCCCCAGATGAGCAGCACCATCAAGCAGGTCGCGACCGCCCATTTTCGATCGAGTTTAAGCATGCAGGAGTTATGCCTCCGCACAGAGCGGCTCAAAGCTGGCGGTGCCACCCTCGATAACGCTCAGATAGGCACGGCCCGTGCGCCTCACCGCTGCAGACTGCAGGCGGTCGATCTCCTCCTCGAGAATCTGATTGACGCGCTCGTGACGACGGTTCTCCATGATGCCGGCAGCGATGGCCTCGGCACGCTCGATACCTTCGCGCGAGATGCGCGCGGTGTCCTCGGGGAACACGGCGCTGTGGCGACCAACGTAAGCGGGGGCAGCGGGCTGAGGAGCAGGCGTAAACACCGGAGCGGCAACGGGAGCGGGCTCGACGACCTCGTCCAAAATTGCGGCAGCGGCGGCCCACATGCCCTCGTGGCCCGAATAATCGGCCATGGGGACGTCTTCCTCGGGAGTCGCATCGACAGACTCGTCGACTGCGACGGGCTGGGACGCGGATGCCGGGACATCGACCGGGGCAGCGACCACATACGGCATGTCATTCGAGATGACCGGCTCGTCAAGGTCATCGAGATCGATAGCCGCAGCAGAGGCGTCGCTGATGATCGGCATGTTGGCAAGGTTCACGTTGTACGGCACTGCCTCCGCCGCCTGCTGCTGTGCAGGAGCGCCCCACAGCGAGCTTTCGGCAGCACGACGGGCGGCAATAGTCTCCTCGTCGACGGCCAGCGGCTCGTCGGCATAGGGGTCGGCGGCGGCAGCAGCCGGAGTCACGGGCACGGCAGTGTCATACGTAACGGATTGAGCTGTGGCGGCGTTGTTGGCAGCGTTAGCCACGAGCGCCACAAAGGCGGCCGTGCTGCCCGCAGGAGCGGCATGAGAGCCCGAGACGGCGCGCGCAGCGGCAGCGATGTCATCGCGGTTATAGGAGCCGGTCTTACCGCCGTAGGTGAGTTCGTCGATAGCGACCTGGTAGACGTCGCGTGAGCGCGTGGGATCGCAACTGACCGGCGAATCGTCGTCGAGCATGCTATCGATCATGGACCAGGCGTCGGCCTCGCTCATGGCGTCTGCGGCACGGGCGATGGTGGGGACGCCATCGTCGGCACGACGGCGCTGGAAGGCACCGGTCAGGCCAGAGAAAACCGAAGAGGGCTGCGCGGCGTTTGCCTGAACGGCAGGAGCCGCAGCAGCAACGCCCTGAGGGGCAGCCCACTGCTGTTGGGCGGGCATCGAGGCGGTCTGGAACTCATCTTGATGCTGGTTGACGTTCGCAGCGCCACCCATGGCGTCGGGCTGGAACAGGCGCTCGGCATGCTGCGCGCGATATTCAGAAATGCCGAGCGAGGCGGCATAGATACCCACGCCCGCCACCGCACCCACGGCAAAGGGAACAGCGCCCGCGACGACCGTCTCGTTCACCGACGAAAACGGCAGCGTGGCAGCATACATCACCACGGGAGCGGCAAGGCCGATTCCGCAGGAAAGTCCAGCAAGGACTGCTCGTTGTGTTGCATCAGAAGAAGCCATGAGCTCTCCCCATCTTCCAGCACCCAAATCGCATCATTCAGTTGGCTGCGCGAGAGAAGATGAAGCGGGGCTATGCCCCAAAGCAACGGTATGTGGTTCGTTTCATCTGCGTTTTCCGTCGCGAAGCTTAACAGCTATTATGCGAAACCCCCTTGGGGATTGCAAGCGACGAAGCGGGATTGAAACGGGAAAATCGCTGCTTGCCGGTCGTGAGGTCAATAATCGCTGGCGAGCGGCTATACGAAAAGGGCCAGGATCTAAACCCGGCCCTTCTGGCATATCTATGGTTGTTGTCGCGTGCAGCGAGCGACTTAGAACGTCTGCTCGTAATCGCTGTGCTTCTTTGCCGAACGCACCAGGAACTCCTGGTTGGTATTAGTGCCCTTGAGGCCCTTGATAAACGATGCGGCCGCGCGCTCGGTATTGTTCATACCGGCGAGGATACGGCGCAGGCCAAAGACAAACGGGCGCATCTGCTCGTCGACCAGCAGGTCCTCGTTGCGCGTGCCGGAGGCAACGGGGTCGATGGCCGGGAAGATGCGGCGGTCGGCAAGGTCGCGGTCGAGCTTGAGCTCCATGTTGCCGGTACCCTTGAACTCCTCAAAGATGACCTCGTCCATCTTGGAGCCGGTATCGATAAGGGCGGAAGCCAGGATGGTGAGCGAGCCGCCGTTCTCGATATTGCGGGCTGCACCCAGGAAGCGCTTGGGCGGATACAGGGCCGCCGAATCGACGCCGCCCGACAGGATACGGCCCGAGGCGGGAGCGGCCAGGTTGTAGGCGCGGGCAAGGCGCGTGATGGAGTCGAGCACCACCACGACATCGCCACCCAGTTCCACGATGCGTTTGGCACGCTCGATCACGAGCTCTGCCACGCGAGTATGGTTGTCGGCGGGCATATCGAAGGTCGAGGCCACGACCTCGCCCTTGATGGAGCGCTGCATGTCAGTGACCTCTTCGGGGCGCTCGTCGACGAGCAGGCAGATGAGGTGCACCTCGGGATTGTTGATCGAGATAGACTGGCAGATCTTCTTGAGAATCGTGGTCTTGCCGGCTTTTGGTGGCGACACGATCAGGCCACGCTGGCCCTTGCCGATCGGCGACACGATGTCGATGGCGCGACCGGTGATGGAATCCTTGCCGTGCTCCATGCGCAGCGGCTCATTGGGATAGACCGGGGTAAGGTCGCCGAACTTGGGGCGATTGCGGATCTGCTCGGGATCCATGCCGTTAACGGTCGTGATCTTGGCGAGGCCGGCGCGCTTGTCGCCGCCGCGTGAGGGGCGCAGCGAGCCCTCGATCACATCACCCGTACGCAGGCGTGCGGAGCGGATGAGATATGCGGGGACAAAGGCGTCGTCGCTGGACTTCATGTAGCCGTGGGCATGGATGATGCCGGAGCTGTCCGGGCGAATCTGCAGAATGCCCTTGATGTCGCGGAAGCCCTCGGCCTTCGCAGCGGTGGTGTAGATTTCCTCGACGAGCTCGGCCTTCTTCTTGCCGGTCGTCTCGATCTCGAACTCCTTGGCCTTTTCGCGCAGCTCGGCGACCTTCATAGCCGCGAGTTCCTCGCGCGAAAGCGTAGGCTCGGTCGGGGCGGCGTTACGCTCCTTGTTGCGCTGCTTGCGATCGCGTTGACGGTTACGGCGGTCGTTGTTGCGTTCGTCTTTGCGCTCGTTGCGCTCGTCGTTACGCTTGTGCTGACGGCGGTTGGGGCGGGCGCTATCATCGGTCTCGGCGGTCGTGGCGCCCTCGGCCGCCGGAGTTGCGGCGTCGGTGTCGGCCGGGACTTTATTATCGGCCTTGGTATCGGCATCGGCATTGGGCTCGGCATCGACCTGCTGCTCGGCGGCCTTAGCCTTTGCAGACTTCTTGCGCGTACGCTTGGGCTTCTCGGCTGCCGGCTGACCGGCGTTCTCGGCATCGGGAGCGGAGTCGACGGCCGCCCCGGCGACCTCGTTGCCAGAATCCTCGGACGCGTCCTTTTTCGAACCCTTGGCCTTGGACGAGCGCTTATCGGCCGTGCGACGGCTGCGACCGGGGCGAACATCGGCGGGCTCGCCCTCGGCGGGTGCGTCGGCCTCGGTGGCAGCGGCTCCCTGGGCAGGAGCGTCGGCGACGGGCGCGGGCGCGGCGGTCATCGCGGCGTCCTGCGCTGCGGCTGCTGCAGCGGCAGCGGCAGCCTTCTCGGCCTCGACGAAGGCCTTGGGCTTGCGGCCGCGACGGTGCGGACGAAGAGCAGGATCGACAACGGGAACCTCGTTGGCCTCGGCAGGTGCTGCAGACTCAGAGGGCTGCGCACCCTCCCCTACCGCAGAACGAGCCGGAGCTTCACCGGACTCTTGAGCCGCCTGCTCAGCATCCAGCTGAGACTTGGCCGCACGACGACGCGTGCGCGGAGCCGGCTTCTCGGTCGGCTGCCCCGCGACAGGGGTCTCGGTGGCCGTATTCGCCTCGAATACGGCCGGAGCCACCAGCTCGGTCAGAGCTGCGGCCTCAAGCTCGGCAGCACGGCGACGGGCGCGCACAACCTGAGCCTCGCTGATTTGTGCCAGCGCGCGGGCCTGTGCAACCTCATCGGAAATGGGGGCCGAGGCATCGGCGGCAACGGGTCGCTTCGCGCGCGTGACACGCGTCGTGCGACGCTTGGGCTTTGCAGCCTCCTCGCCGTCAGCGGCGGGCTTAGGCGCACGGCGTGTGCGCTTGGGCTTTACGGGCGCGGCATCCTCTTCGGCCGCAGGGGCAACTCCCTCGCCAGCAGCAGGCGCGACCTTCTCAGCCGATGCGGGCGCAGACGTCGAAGCGGCCCTGGGGGCATCAGGAACCGATGCCTGCACCGGTGCAGGCATCGCGACCTGGTCCGACGCAACCGGTGCAGCGGGAGCGGTTTGCGCCGTCGTTATTTCGTTTTCTTGCTGTTGATCAGACACAGTGTTTGCTCAACTTTCTTTTCAAGCCCTGTGATCACATGCTCCCTGCATATACCTTCAGGGCGGCTAAACAGTCTAGCTCCGTCGAGTGAGCGACGGGCATCATTGATCTGTATCGAGATGATTGCGTCATACACGCAGCGTTAGTGTAACACAACCGCAACCACCTGCAACTTAGTCATTGGGGACGTTCTTAAACGGCTAGTCAAAAGGGACACTCTTTGTTTGCCACCCACAAATCTGACTGCCTCCGCCAAAACTATGGCGGTTTACTACGATGAATCGCTCAACCACGACCACTCCGAAACTTGTTGAACTAAAACCGCAGGTAGATGCCTTGCACTTTTTAGCAAAAAGCCGGCGTGGTTAGAATTCCTCAATTCATCGTAGTAAACCGGCATGGTTTCGTATTTCCAGCAGTTCCAAATTCATCAATACGTCGGCGTTTGCGAAAAAAGCCCGACCTCCGTAGGAGATCGGGCTTATAGGGCTCAGTTAAACCAAACCTACACGGTCAAATGACCCGCAGATTACATCTGCTCGGGCGCGGAAACGCCAACGAGGGTAAGCACCAGGGCGAGCGTCACGCGGACAGCGTCGCAAGCTGCCAGACGGGCGCGCGAAAGCTCGGGGTCGACGGGACGGCCCTCGCTCGGCAGAACCTGGCAGGCAGCGTAGAAGCTGTGGAAGTCGCCGGCGAGCTCCTCGGCAAAGTGGGTCAGACGGAACGGAGCGCGATCGCGAGCACAGCTGGCGATCAGGTCGGTGAGCTCGTTGAGCTTGCGCGAAAGGGCGAGCTCGGTCGGGTCGGTCAGCAGCGAGTAATCGACGTTCTCACCGATGGCCTTGGCGGCAACGGCCTTCATGCCCATCTCGTCGGCCTGCTCGGCGGTAACGTCGGCGGCACGGCGCAGGATGGAGCACACGCGGGCGTGAGCATACTGCACGTAATAGACCGGGTTGGAGTTGTCGCGCTTCTTAACGGCCTCGATGTCGAAGTCGACCATCTGGTTGGAGCTCTTGGAGATGAGCGTGTAGCGAGCGGCATCGGAGCCGACCTCGTCGACGAGCTCCTGCAGGGTCACCATGGTGCCCTTGCGCTTGGACATACGGACGGGCTTGCCGTTACGCAGCAGGTTGACGAGCTGGCCCAGCAGAACCTCAAACTTGCCGGGGTAACCCAGAGCGTCGCAGACGCAGCGTACGCGCTCGATGTAACCGTGGTGGTCGGCGCCCCAGATGTCGATGACGTGATCGACGCGCTGGAACTTATCCCAGTGATAGGCGACGTCGGAGGCGAAGTAGGTGTACTCGCCGTCGGACTTGATCAGGACGCGGTCCTTGTCGTCGCCCAGATCGGTGGAGCGGAACCACAGGGCGCCGTCCTTGGTGTAGAGGTAGCCCATCTTGTCGAGCTTCTCAAAAGCGCGGTCGACGGCGGAGGTGCCGGCGGTCTCGCCCTCGGTGTCCTTCACATACAGCGAGCGCTCGGAGTACCAACGATCGAAGTCGCAGTTGACGGCGTGGCAGAGGTCGCGCATGTTATCGACCATCTTTACATAGCCGCGCTCGCGGAAGCTCTCCATGCGCTCCTGAGGATCGGCGTTGACCCACTTATCGCCGTCGGTGCGCCAGAACTCGGCGGCCTCGTCGATGATGTAGTCGCCGCCGTAAGAGTCCTTGCCCAAGGTCTCGGCAAAGTTGTCCTGATACGGATGGGTCTCGGGGTGCTCGTCGTTCTCGTCGGCAACAAAGGCGTCACGGTCGGCGATCAGCAGCTTGTGAGCCTCGTCGATATCAACGCCCTGCTTGGCGATGATGTCGGCAAGCTGCATATAGCGCGTGCTGATGGAGTTGCCGAAGGTGTTCATCTGAGAGCCGTGGTCATTGATGTAGAACTCACGCTGGATCTCATAGCCGGCGTGGTCCATAACGCGGCAGAGCGAATCGCCCAGCGCGGCCCAGCGGCCGTGGCCGATGTGCATGGGGCCGACGGGGTTGGCGGAAACGAACTCGACCTGGGTCTTCAGGCCGCCGCCGACGTTGGACTTAGCAAAGTCCATACCCTTCTCGCGGGCCTCGCCAAAGATGGCGTTCTTGACGGCGACGGAGAGGTAGAAGTTGATGAAACCGGGGCCGGCGATCTCGACCTTCTCGATCGCGGGGTCCTCGGGCATATGGGCAACGACGGCCTCGGCGATCTTGCGCGGGGCGCAGTGAGCCAGCTTGGCGGACTTCAGAGCCATGGTGGAGGTCCACTCGCCATGAGAAGTATCAGCCGGTCGCTCGATAGCGCAATCGTCAAGTTCAAATGCGGAAAGGTCGCCGGCCTCCTGGGCCGCTGCAAGCGCAGCGCGTACCAGCTCTTCAATCTTCTCGGGCATAGATCCTCCTTGTGTTAAAGCCCCCGAGCTCTTGGTCACTCGTAGGGCAAAAGCCAGAGTTTGTAGCACTCTATCACAAGCGACGGGCACTGTCGCAGGGTAAAGCTAATAGATATTGCATATGCACAAAAATGACTACAGCTTACATGGAGTCACTCAAAGATGCCGGTCTGCCTGCAGATTATGCAGGCGTTGAAAATGCATAAAGGTGTGAATGAGCTGCGTCTGTTATCGAATACTCTTACCTATCAGAATTGTGTGCTTTTCCTGCATAAAGTAAGGGTTTGCGCACGTCAGCGTGTTATTCTAGACATACGTAAATTCGTATAAGTTGGAGGTAGCATGTTCTCAATCGGTCAACACGTCATTCATCCGGGTCAGGGAGTCTGCACCGTCGTCGGTTTTAGGGACGACACGCCGCAGCCCATGCTGTTGCTCGAGACCAAGCAGGGACATGCGCAGACGATCCTCATGTACCCCGTGGCGCAGGCCGATCGTTTGCATGCCGCCATCTCCCAGCAAGATGCCGAGCACCTGCTGAGCCACTATGACGAGCTGGAGTGCGACACCTTTACCGAGCGTAACAGCTCGCTTGAGGAGACGCACTTTAAGCAGCAGCTCAAGCTGGGCGCGCCCGAGACGGTCCGCGTGGCAAAGACCATGATGCACCGCATTCGCCAGGCCGAGGAAGCTGATAAAAAGCCCAGCTCTTACTACATGCGCGTACTCAAGGAGGCCAAGCGCCGCTCCATTGAGGAGTTCGCCGTGGCCCTGGGCGTCACCGAAGAGGACGCCGAAGCCCGCCTAGCCCAAGCCGCCCTCAACTAACCCATCCGCGCCAAAAACCACCACAAAGGGGACAGGCACCTTTGTGGTGGTTTTTTCGTTCTAGTCGTTCTAGTAGTATTCATTCTTAGCGATACCTACGAGCACAAGGAGCCTCTTATGGCAGAGCCACTTACCGCCGGAATCACCCGCGACCGTGCGTTCGAACTGCTCAACGAGCACAACAAGGACCCGTTCCACATCACCCATGGCGAAACGGTCGAGGGCACCATGCGCTACTTTGCGCGCGAGTTCGACCCCGAGAACGAGGAGTTTTGGGGCATCGTCGGCCTGCTGCACGACCTGGATTGGGAGGAGCATGAGGATGACCCCATGAACCACACCATCTATGCGGCCGAGATCCTCGAGGGCGAGGGCGCCTCTCCCGAGCTCATTCGCGCCATCCAGACGCACACGTCCGATTTCAACACCTCGCTGCCCAAGCCCGAACTGCAGATGGAAAAGATACTGTTCGCCTGCGACGAGCTCACCGGCCTGATCGGAGCCGCCGTCGTCATGCGCCCGAGCAAGAGCGTCATGGACTTTACGACCAAGTCGCTCAAGAAGAAGTTCAAGGACAAGCGCTTTGCCGCCGGCTGCTCGCGTGACGTGATTTCGCAGGGCGCCGAGATGCTGGGCTGGGAGCTTCCCGAGCTCTTCGACCGTACCATCGCGGCCATGCAATCCTTCGCTCCCGATCGCGACACCTTCCAGGCCTAACCGCCCACGCCACCTATAACCACCGCAAAGGGGACAGGCGCCTTTGTGGTGGTTTTTCGTTTGCAACAGGTTTAGGGACGGACCTGGCCGGTGCCGCGGAGCTTGTATTTGTAGGTGGTGAGGGCCTCGGCGGCAAAGGGACCGCGGGCGTGGAGCTTTTGGGTCGAGATGCCGATCTCGGCGCCCAGGCCAAACTCGCCGCCGTCGGTAAAGCGCGTGCTGGCATTGGCGTACACGGCCGAGGCATCGACCGCATCCAGAAAGCGCTCGCAAGCATCCGTGTCCTCGGCGATGATGGCCTCGGAATGCATGGTGCCATAGCGGTTGATGTGCGCGATGGCCTCGTCCTCGTTCGCCACGACCTTCACGCTCATCTCGAGCGCCAGGTACTCGCGGCCCCAGTCCTCCTCAGTCGCGGCAACATAGTCGTCGCCCTCGACAAGCCCAGCGTCGGCGCATGCGGCGCACGTGGCATCGTCGCCGTGAATCAGCACGCCGTGGCCGTGCAGCACGGCAACGACTGCGGGCAGGAAGCGATCTGCAACGGCACGGTCAACCAGCAGCGATTCGGCGGCATTGCACACGCCCACGCGCTGGGTCTTGGCATTGACAATAATGTTGAGTGCTTTATCAAAGTCGGCGGATTCATGCACGTAGATATGGCAGTTGCCCGTGCCTGTCTCAATCACCGGCACGAGCGACTCGCGCACGCAGCGCTGGATCAGGCCCGCACCTCCACGCGGAATGAGCACGTCGACGATGCCGCGGAGCTTCATGAGCTCGCCGGTGGCCTCGCGGTCGGTGGACTCGATCATCGAGATAGCCTCGCGCGGGAAACCCTTGGCCTCGAGTGCATCGGCCAGCAGTTCGGCAATCATGGCGCACGAGTGATAGGCCAGCGAACCGCCGCGCAGGATGCAGGCGTTGCCGGTGCGGATGCAGATGCCCGCGGCATCGGCCGTCACGTTGGGGCGCGCCTCGTAGACCATGGCAACCAGGCCCAGCGGCACACTCACGCGCGTAAGGTCCACGCCACTCGCAAGCACACGGTGATCGAGCACGCGGCCCACGGGATCGGGCAGCTCGGCGAGCTTCTCCAGGCCGGCGGCCATGCCCTCGACGCGCTCGGGCGTCAGCAGCAGACGATCGAGCAATCCGACCGAGGTGCCCGCATCACGCGCAGCGGACATATCGAGCTCGTTGGCGGCGACGATGGAGTCGATACCGTTGCGCAGTGCTGCGGCCATGGCGCGCACGGCCTCCTGGCGCTGCTCGTCGCTCGCCGTGGCAAGCGAGGCCGACGCTGCCTTAGCGGCAACGGCAAGATCGTGGACATACGTGGCTATATCGACCGACATGGACGGCCCTTTCTCCTAGAAGTTTGCAACCATGGTAGCCGATTTGCGCATGGCCTCGCCCGCGGCGGTAGAATTGGTCAACCCGAAACACCGCAACGAACGGAAGACTCACATGGCCCTCATTACTTCGTACCACGTCCCCGGCCTGTATGTCGAGGACCACAGCATCGACGTCCCCCTCGACTGGCGCGGCCTGGAGCCAATGCTCCTGGCCGTCGGCAGCACCATGCGCCGCGGCGCTATGCCGGCACCAATCGCCGGCGCGCCCGAGAGCATCAAGCTCTTCTACCGCGTGGTTTGCGCGCCCGACCGCATCAACGACGATCTGCCGCTGCTTCTGTTTTTGCAGGGCGGCCCCGGCGGCGAGAGCCCGCGTCCGCTGTCACCCACAAGCGATGGCTGGATCGAGGAGGCCGTCAAGCACTTCCGCGTGGTCCTGCCCGACCAGCGCGGCACCGGACGCAGTAGCTGCGTGGACGGACGCACGATTGCCACCTTGGGCGATCGCGCCGAGGCAGCCGGCGCCGATGCGGCCCGCTCGCAGGCGGACTTCCTCAAGCGCCACCTCGCCAGCTCCATCGTGCGCGATTTTGAGTACCTGCGCCTGGTGGGCTTTGGCGGCAAGCCCTGGGTCACACTCGGGCAGAGCTACGGCGGCTTTTTGACGTTGAGCTATCTGTCGCTCTTCCCCGAGGGCGTGGCGGCAAGCTTTACCTGCGGCGGCATTCCGCACGTGCCGGCGAGCGCCAGCGAGGTCTACGCGCACACCTTCCCACGCATGGCAGCCAAGACGCAGCAGTATTACGACCGCTACCCCGCCGACGTCGAGCGCGTGGCGGCCCTGGCAGATGCCCTCGAGGAGCAAAAGCCCGTGTTGCTCGACGGCTCGCCGATGACGGTCGAGCGCCTACAGCTCATGGGCAGCGACTTTGGCATGAAGCCGAGCTTTGAGCGCATGCATTGGATTATCGATCACGCGTTTGTTACAGGCAACGGTACACTGAGCTGCGGCTTCTCGGTATCCGACAGCTTTTTGATGCGCGCCTTCGAGCGTACCAACACGCGCACGAATCCGCTGTACTGGACGCTGCAGGAGTTCATATACGCCGACGGTGACACTATGCCCATTGGCTGGGCCGCAGCTGAAGAGAAGGCACACCGCGCCGAGTTCGACACCCTCGCGCGCCCGCTCATGTTTACCGGCGAGGCCATGTTCCCGTGGATGTTCGAGCAGATGCCCGAGCTCAAGCCCTTCAAGCCCGCGATGGATCTGCTGATGGAGGACACCAGCTGGGACAAGATCTACGACCCGCAGCGCCTGGCCTGCAACGAGGTGCCGCTCCAGGCCGCGGTGTACTTCGATGACATGTACGTGGACTCGGGCCTGCAGCTCGATACGCTCAGCCGCGTGGGCAACTCGCATGCCTGGGTGACGAACGAGTTTGAACACGATGGCCTGCACGGCAGCGTGGTGTTCAAGCACCTCTTCGACGAAGCCCTCAACCGCGGAAACCTGCGCCAGATCTTCTAGCAAAGGAGTGTCCCCGTCTGCCGGCACAAAAGGAACGTCCCCAAGTGCCGGAAAAGGAGAGGCAGCACTGCTGGCAAAACGAGCCACAGCGCTGCCTCTCTTTATGCAAACACTATCAAGTTGTCCCTATGGATCGCGGGCTTCTCGGCCAGGTCTGCCAGCAGGCGGTTGCCGGCGATCTGGTCCTGGCGGCGACCGGCTGCAAGCTCCAGCACGTCCGAATCGGCCTCAGCGATACCGCGGGCGACGACCATACCGCTCGGGTCGCACACATCGAGCACATCACCCTCGGCAAACTGGCCATCGACCTCGCGAATACCCACCGCAAGCAAGGAAGAGCCACGGCTGACCAGCGCCTTCGCAGCACCATCATCGACCGTCACCGAGCCATGCGCCTTGTCGCCCAGTGCGATCCACAGCTTGCGGGGTGCGATGTCCAGACGCTCCGCCGGCGGATCGAACAGCGTGCCCACGCTCTCGCCGCGGGCGAGGCGCACGAGCGTATCGGGCTCCTCGCCCGAGCAAATCACGCTCTGAATGCCCGCCGTCATCAGGATGCGGCTCGCGCGGATCTTGGTAATCATGCCGCCCGTTCCCACCGATGTGGAAGAATCGCCCGCCGAGGCAATAATCTTGGCATCGATCTTATGCACGACAGGAACAAACTCGGCCGTGGGGTCCTCATGCGGATTGGCAGTATAGAGACCATCGATGTCCGAGAGCGTCACGCACAGATCGGCAGAAACCAGGCAGCTCACAAGCGCCGCCAGTGTGTCGTTGTCGCCAAACTTAATCTCATCGACGGTAACGGTATCGTTCTCGTTGACGACCGGCACCACGCCAAGCTCCACGAGGCGCAGCAGGGCGTCGCGCGCATGCAGGTAGGACGTGCGGCGGGCCGTGTCGTGGCGCGTGAGCAGTACGAGCGAGGTGAGCAGGTCGCGCGCATGGAACTCCTCGTCGTAGGCCGACGAGATGATGCACTGACCGGCCGAGGCGCAAGCCTGTAAGCTCGGCAGGTCACCGACCGGCTTGCGTTCGAAGCCCAGCACGGGATAGCCACAGGCGATAGCGCCCGAGCTCACCACGACCAGACGCCAGCCGAGCTTGCGCAGCGCTGCGGCCTGATCGGCAAGTCCGCCGATAAAGGCGCGGTTGACCTTGCCATCGGCACCCACCACCGTGGACGAACCGATCTTTACCACCATCGTTTTATAAGAAGTCGTCATACGTCAAACCAATCAACTGTGGAGGGTTCGGCCGAGCTGGCGGCCAAGGGAGCGTGACTCGCCCCTACCGCCCAAGGAATTAGTGAGCCCAGGGAAAAGCAGAGGCCGCGGCCATGTTCTTGCGTACGAGCTCGTCGCGCACCTGAGCCAGGCCCTGCTCCATGCCCACCACATAGGTCTGCGGGTACAGGAAGCGCTTGAAAGCTGCGTCCAGATGATCGAGCGCCCAAGCACAGCGCTCGCGCGCGTCCTGGATGCTCTCACGCGGAGCCACCGCACTGCCATCGCGCACGATCGGCACCAGCAGCTCGCGATACTCAAGTTCGGACACGTCAGTCACCAGGGCGGCATCATTCACGGCCACGAGGGTATTGCCGCGCGCGGCGCCCTCCCCCGCCAGATGGTCCTCGTCGTAGATCATGTCGCAGACCGGGCCGCCAAAGCCGTCGTAATAACGGCGCACGCGTTGCACGCCCGGGATCGTGCGCTTGTAGGGCTGCTCGGAGAGCTTGACCACCGGCGTCCATGGATCTGCCTCGCTCGCACGGCGGGCGGAAAGCTTGTACACGCCGCCCAGCGCCGGCTGGTCATAGCAGGTCGCGAGCTTGGTACCCACGCCAAAGCTGTCGATGGGCGCGCCCTGGTCGAGCAGCGACTGAATCGTGTACTCATCCAGATCGTTAGAAACCGAGATCCCCACATAGGGCAGGCCCTCGGCATCAAAACGACCGCGCACATACTTGGAGAGCTTGGCGAGGTCGCCGGAGTCGATGCGAATAGCCGATAGACGCTCGCCCACCGCCTCCATCTCCTTGGCAACCGTAATGGCATGCTCGCAGCCCTCGCGCACGTCATAGGTGTCGATGAGCAGCGTACAGTTCTTGGGGCTCGACTTGGCAAAGGCACGGAAGGCCTCGAGCTCGGAATCGAAGCTCATCACCCAGCTGTGCGCATGTGTGCCAAAGACGGGAATACCGTAGCGGCGGCCGGCGAGCACATTGGACGTAGAGGAGCAGCCGGCAACGTAGCTCGCGCGCGCAACGGCCAGGCCGCCATCGGGACCCTGGGCTCGGCGCAGGCCAAACTCCGCCACGGGGCGACCGTCGGCGGCGAGCACCACGCGCGCCGTCTTGGTGGCGACAAGCGTCTGGAACCCGACGATGTTGAGCAGCGCCGTCTCGAGCAGCTGGCACTCCAGCGCGGGGCCGGTGACGCGCACCATGGGCTCGCGCGGAAAGACGAGCTCGCCCTCGGGCACGGCGTCGATGTTTACATGCGCACGAAAATCGCGCAGGTAGTCGAGGAATCCAGGCTTGAACATCGCGCCGCCGGCAGGGGCCTGGAGCGAGGCGAGGTAGTCGATGTCCTCGGGCGTAAAGCGCAGATTCTCGACCAGCTCGGGCAGTTCGGCGGTGCCGCACATGACGGCATAGGCGCTGCCAAAAGGATGGTCGCGGTAAAACGCGGTAAAACAACCCTGCTCATTGGCCTTGCCGCTCTCCCACAGGCCCTGGGCCATAGTGAGCTCGTACAGATCGGTGAGCATTGCAATGTCGGTGGGATGCGAGATGTCGGTCAAAGCCATGGGGCGACCTTTCGGATGTGTGGTGCAGAATTTGAGGGTTGGACGAGAGCAGAGGATGCGGACATGACGGCCGATGCAAATCGGTTAGAGCAGGCCCATGCTGGTCAGAATCGTGTAGCTCATAAAGATGACAAACGCGATGAGGGCAAGGACAATGATGATTTTTTGAGCCGGCGCCATGCCAGGGATCTCGTTCTCGCCCGTAGGCTCCTTGGAGGCAACCATGCGCTGGGCAAAGGTCATCTCGTCACGGCTCGGCTTGGGCTCGACGGACTTGGGACGAACGGCCTTTTTAGGCTGAAGTTTGGGCGCGGCAGGTGCAGGCTTCGCGGCAGCGGGCTTGGGTGCGGGCGCCGGCGCGGATGCGGCGTTCGCGGCGACCTCCTCGGCCTTCGAACGCTCGGCACGCAGGGCAGCCAGCTCCTCACGCTCGCGACGGGCCTCTTCCTGGGCCTCGCGGCGGGCCTTCTCAGCGCGGAGCTCTTCCAACTCAGCGCGCTCCTCGTCGGACAATGGTTGGGACTCAAGCTCGGCCATGGTACAGCCCTTTCTTTTAAAAAAAGCCGCCGACACAATGTCAGCGGCTTATCAAATCCAAGGGTGGAGACGAAGGGAGTCGAACCCTCGGCCTCTGCCATGCGACGGCAGCGCTCTCCCAACTGAGCTACGTCCCCAGGACAAGTCGATATTTTACCTACGGCTCGCCAACTGTCAACGCCCAATAACCAGTCTTTTTGGGGCGCGGCTATTTTGGCAACTTTTCGAGCAGGCAATCCTCTCGATGATTTTTTAATCCCCGTCCCAGAAAAATCATCGACGAACGCACTACTTTGCGCTGGTAAGAACACCGGTGGTGTCGAAGGCCGGGGTGAAGCTCTCGTCTACCGCGCCGCCCTCTTGCCAGAACATCGTCGTAAAGCCCAGATCGTCGGCATGGTCGAGCACTTGCTCGTACTCCTCGCGCGTCACGGCGCGTGCCAGGTCGCCGCCCTGCTCGCGCATGAGCGCATTGGGCGTGTACTGGTTCATGACCGAGATCGGCACGTCGCCCACCGTCTGCCACACCAGGTCTAACACGCGGCACGAGTCGTCAGCATGCCCCGGCAGCACCAGGTGGCGCACGATGATGCCGCGCTTCATGAGCCCGTCGTCATCCATCAGCTCTCCCCCGCGGCGATAGATCTCGCGCGCCATCTGGGCCAGACCCGACACGGCCACGCGCGGGTAGTCCTTAATATGAGAAAGCGACTGCGCAAGCCCGGCATCGGCATATTTAAAGTCGGTGAGCCACACATCGATCAAGTCACCCAAGGCAGCAACGGCACTCGCCCGCTCATAGCCGCTCGTGTTGTAGACGATCGGGATGTCCAGCCCGCGCTCCCTCGCTGCGGCAATCGCGGCCGGCAGCAGGTGAGCATAATGCGTCGCAGTCACCAGGTTGATGTTGTTGGCGCCCTGGTCCTGCAGTTCCAGCATAATCTCGACCAGGCGCTCAGGTGAAATCTCAAGGCCAAAATTGCCGGTCGAGATCTCGTGGTTCTGGCAATAGACGCATTTGAGCGAGCAGCCGCTAAAGAAAATCGTGCCCGAACCGGCCTCGCCCGAGATAGGCGGCTCCTCCCACATATGAAGCGCCGCGCGGGCCACCTTGAGCGTGTCGTTAGCACCGCATACGCCGCGCGCGCCCTCATCGCGCGCCGCACCGCAACGGCGCGGACACAAATGGCAGGCGGGCGAAAAAAGTTCGGTCAACGACGTCGGCATAAAAACATGCTCCAAAACAACGATTCAGCAGCTCAAACGTAAAGGGCCAGGCCGCGTAGACGGCTCCGTCCATAAGGCGCCGTAATCGTCCGACACGATTTTTGTAATGTCAAGACTGGAATCCACAAAGTGCCGCTTTATGATGTAGGTATTCCGCCCCCCGCGGAGCAACTGGGTGAACCGTCGCGTTTATTTAGGGAGCCCACACAGTCGTACCTAGTACAGGTATCCTTCGTTGTTAAGGACGCTGGAACAGTCGATGAGGGCACCCACCTGTTTTAGGTGGGTTCATTTTCGTAACGTGGGGGGTGGTTTTCTTTTGCCGAAAACCACCATTACAGCCCATATGGATCCCCGCCGGTATCCCGACAAGCTATCGACAATACCCTAATATCTGGTAAGCGCGTGATTATCGCTGCGTGCAATTCCATGCACCCCCCTTGGTCGAGTATCATGGTTCGGCTATGCCCTTTGCGCTTAGCAACCTTTGACCTTTTCCTTCGACGCTTGGCGGTTTTTAGATTCATGGCTTCATCCCCGAGCTACATACCGTATCTATGCGTGGCAGCAGCGGCCTTCATCACGACCTTCCTCACGGTGCCCCTGGTCAAGTGCTTGGCAATTAAGCTCGACGCCGTCGACTATCCTTCTAAGCGCCGCATCAACACCAAGCCCATCCCGCGTTTGGGCGGAACGGCGGTGTTTTTGGGCCTGGTCGTTGCCTGTATTGTGCAAATCCTAGGCACCTGGTACCTGGGTTGGCCGCCCGTTTTGGTGCCCCACCCCCGTCTGCACATCAGCTACCCCATACTTGCGCTTTCTTTTACCGTCATCTTTGCGACCGGCGCTATCGACGACGTCTTCCAGCTCAAGCCCAAGCAAAAGCTGGCCGGACAGGTCCTCGCCGCGCTTATCGCCTGTATCGGCGGCCTACGGATCGGCGTCATCGTCAACCCGTTTGCCCCCGGCGAGATCATGCTCGGATGGCTCGCCTACCCCATCACCGTGATCTATCTGGTGGCATTCACCAACATCATTAACCTCATCGACGGCCTCGACGGCTTGGCCACGGGCATCTGCGGCATCGCGTCGTTCACCATGTTTTCGATGGCCGTTCTCTCGGGCCGCATCGACGCCGCCGCGCTCTCCATTGCGCTCTTTGGCGCCTGTCTGGCCTTTTTGCGCTACAACTTCAACCCCGCAAGCATCTTCTTGGGCGACTCGGGGTCGCTGCTTCTGGGCTTTGCGCTGGGCTCCATCTCGCTGCTCAACGTGAGCCGCACCGCCGCGCTCACCTCGCTTATCATTCCGCTCATCGTTGCCGGCGTGCCCATCATCGACACGTTTAGCGCCATCGTGCGCCGCAAGCGCGCCCACATTAGCATCGGGCAGGCCGACAAGGGCCACATCCACCACCGCCTGATCCAAGAAGGCTACAACCAAAAACAGGCAGTGCTCCTCATCTACGCCTGGTGCATCATGCTTTCGGCCGGCGCCGCCGCGATTAACCAGGTCGAGGTGCCCATGCGCGTGCTCATCTTTACCGTGCTCGCCATTGGTTCGGCGGCCTTTGCCAAGCATCTACATCTGTTTGAGCCCGTGCTGCGCCACCATTACAACAAGCGCACACACGAGGACGAGCTCGTCACCCCCGACGACCCCGCCTTTAAGCAGGAGGAGCAGGCAGCCGAGGAACGTAAGGAAGAGCGCCACCACAAGCTCTAGGGTAAGCTGCCGAGGAAGCGCCCAGGCGCCGCCGGCCAAACGCGCAGCCATGCCGCGCCCATCGCACATGCCGCCGATCTCCCGCCCCTCGCCTACTTACGACCCGCCCCTCCAATAAACGCGTTATCATCTTGACCAATGAACATACGTTAGGAGTAATCATGCCAAACGAGAACAGCTACGAAGTCGCGCTGCAAAAGAGCAACGCCATTCGCGAGGGCCTGGCAAAAACGCCCGAGAAGTTCACCATGCTTACCGGCGACCGCCCCACCGGCCGCCTGCACCTGGGTCACTACTTCGGCACCCTCAAGGGCCGTGTGGAGCTGCAGAACATGGGTGCCAAGACCAACGTACTCATCGCCGACTACCAGGTCATCACCGACCGCGACACGACCGAGCACATCCAGGACAACGTGTACAACATGGTCATGGACTACCTTGCCTGCGGCATCGACCCCGACAAGACCATGATCTACGCGCACTCCGCCGTGCCCGCCGCCAACCAGCTCATGCTGCCGTTCCTGTCGCTGGTCTCCGAGGCCGAGCTGGCGCGCAACCCCACGGTCAAGGCCGAGATGGAGGCCTCGGGCCACGAGCTCACCGGCCTTCTGCTCACCTACCCGGTGCACCAGGCCTGCGACATCCTGTTCTGCAAGGGCAATGTGGTGCCCGTCGGTCGCGACCAGCTGCCGCACATCGAGCTCACCCGCACCATCGGCCGCCGCTTTAACAACCGCTACGGCAAAGTGTTCCCCGAGGTCGAAGCGCTGCTGTCCGAGACCCCGCTACTGCCGGGCCTGGACGGTCGCAAGATGAGCAAGAGCTACGGCAACGCCATCAACATCTCGATGACCGCCGAGGAGACGGCCAAGCGCATCAAGAAGAGCCAGACCGACTCCGAGCGCATGATCACATTCGATCCCGAGAACCGCCCCGGCGTGTCCGGTCTGCTTTCGACGGCCGCCATCTGCACTGGCCGTTCCGAGGTCGAGATTGCCGAAGAGATTGGCATGGGCGGCTCCGGCCAGCTCAAGAAGTACGTGACCGAGGCCGTCAACGAGTACTTCGCGCCGATCCGCGAGCGTCGTCAGCGCTACGAAAACGACCTGGACTATGTGAAGGACGTGCTGCACGAGGGCAACCGTCGCGCCAACGAGATTGCCGAGCAGACCCTGGCCGAGGTTCAGGACGCCATGGGCATGGTGTACTAGATCGATCTGCTGGCTAGAACTTTCGATTGCTATAGGGCGGGCGCTAGTGCGTCCGCCTTTTTTGGTGCCCGACCGGTTCGGCTCTGCCCATTGCACTCCCCCGAAAAACAGGAACAGGCCCGCTGGCAGTTAGTTGCCAGCGGGCCTGTTCCCGAAGTACACCGTTGAATCGCACAGAGGGGAGGAATGCGAATCAAACTCAACAGGGCAGGCTTTTTCATCGCCTATTGCCTGCTCCGTTGCTGAATACAATATAGTTCACCGTGGTTTACTTTGTAGCGTCAATATGTTCCCCCATAGCTTCTCCATAAGTTAGCTCAGGTAAACTAGAACCACCACAAAGGGGACAGGCACCTTTGTGGTGGTTTTAACCACGGCAGAGCCGCTAGAGCCCTGCAGGCCAGCGACAGGCGGCCAAGTCGACGTGCATGTCGTCCTTAAACGCCACACCCTCCCCTAGCAAAAGCTCACGTTGAGCATCGGGACCGCCAAAAGCAAAACCATCGCATATGCGGCCATCGGCAAACACCACGCGGTGACAGGGAATCTCGCCGGGGCGCGGATTGCCATGCAGGGCATACCCCACGTACCGCGCACTTCGTGGACGTCCAGCAAGCAGCGCCACCTGACCATACGTGGCGACCATCCCCTCGGGGATCTGCTCGACCACCCCGTACACCCGATCAAAAAAGCCCTAAGACGCCATTGCTCGCTCCCTTCCACCCGGAAAAGCATAAACCATCACAAAGGGGACAGGCACCTTTGTGATGGTTTATGGCAGGTCGGTTAGTTGGCGGGCTGGAAGAAGGCTACTGCCACGGCGCCGGGGCCAACGTGGGTTCCGATGGTGGCGCCGATGGTGTGAACGGGCAGTTCGCCCTCGGTGTGACCAGCCCACAGTGCCGCGCTGTCCTCGATATACTTCTTGAGCACCGCATCCGAAAGACCCGTATAGCCGAGCGCCAGCGGCATGGAAAAGTCGATGCCGCCCGCCTTTTCGACCTTTTGGTTCAGCAGGTTGCGGCCGTTCTTGGAACCGCGCGCCTTGCCCAGCTGCACGATCAGACCGTCCTCGACAGCCACCACGGGCTTCACGTTGAGCAGCGTGCCCACGGCGCCGGCCGCAGCAGACAGACGACCGCCGCGCACCAGGTACTCCAGCGTCTCGAGCAGGCCGATAACCACCACACGGTCGCGCACGGCCTCGACAGCCGCCGCGATCTGAGATGCACTGCGGCCCTCGTCCACCAAGCGCAGCGCATACTCGACCAGGACGCGCTCGCCCAGGGTGACGTTGTTGCTGTCTACCACGAACACGTCGCCACCTGGCGCCTCGGCAAGTGCGGTACGGGCACTCTGATTGGTGCCTGATAGCTTAGCGCCCACGGTAATAATCACAGCCTCGTCGCCGGCCTCACGTGCTTCGGCAATCGCCTGCGAAAACGCGTACGGGTTGACCTGGCCGGTCTTGGGCAGCTCGTCGCGCTCCACAAGCATCTCGTAAAAGCGCTGGTGATCGATGTCGACGCCATCCATATACACATCGGTGCCAAAGGTGACGGACAGCGGCAGAACACGCAGAGCGGGGTGCTCCGCCGGCGACATATCGCTGGCGGAATCGGTAATAATGCGGACGGACATAGCGAATCCTTTCTTGCGCAGGTCTCGCGCAGGGAATTTTGACAGCAATGTCCCGGCACGGCGTACGCGCTCAAACGGGACGATGCAGTTCTTGGCTGAAAGCTAGCTCCAGCGCGGCTCTAGATCTCGCGCAAGGTGTTGAGAATCGTGCGCAGCGACGCATACATCTGCTCGCGCTGCTCCACACCCATAGCCTTACCGGTGGTATCGAGCACCTCGCGAATGATGCGGTCCGCCTCGCTCATGCTCTCGCCGCCTAGAGCGGTCAGGCGCACCGGAGCACGATACTTAACGGCGGCATCGCCCGAATCATCGACCTCAACGTAACCGCCCTCCTCCAGATGCGCGAGCGTGCGCGAAACGGCGGCACGGGTCACGCCTGCCATGCGAGCCAGGTCAGCACCAGTCAGGCCGTCCTTGCTGCGCTCAAGATAGTACAGGCACATAACGTCGGAGCCCTTGAGGCCCAGCCTTGCGCCCTCGGATGTCTTAATGCGCTGGATCTCCTTGTAGAGCCCGCTGATCAGTCCGACAAAGTCCTCGAAACGTGTCTCGTCGTTCTGCTGCATGGGAGACGACCGCCTTTCGCTTGCATAATGCTAACGGGTAAACATCTTAGCCGTATCCAGCGACCGCCGGCCCTGCGTGCCTCATTTGTTGACCCATCAACATAAAAATCACCACAAAGGACAGGCGCCTTTGTGGTGATTTTGGGCATCAATAGGTTCTAGGCGCCGCTACAGCTCCACACAGGGATTGTCGCGGGTCACAAGCGTCTTAACGACAACCGTCGCTCCCAGATAGCGCTCGAGCAAATCGGCAAGACGGTCGATGGCGGCCTGGCAGTCCTCCATTCGCTCGGGCTCCACGCACTCAATCGCCAGGAACGCGTCGGCCGAATCGTCGGACAGGGCCGTTCGAACGCCGTCGCGCCAGTTCCAGCAGCGGCACACGGCGCCCGCATCATCGATGTAGGCGAGCTCGCCGGGCAGCGTCGGGTCATCCGCTTCCTCGCCAAGAGGCAAGAACGCATCGCCACCGTCGGTCACCTTCAAGCGAAGGTCTCCCTCGATCGCATGCAGATCCTCGCCTCCCACGGGCAGCGCGTAGGTCAGCGACACCGTGTTGTAGATGTCCACCGCGGGCGTAATGTGGCCCACCGGCTTGCCTTTGAGCACGCGCTTGAGCAAGTTCTCGATCGAGCAGCGGGCGCCTTTCTTGGTCTTGAACAGACGATAGGCCTCGCGCCATGCCTTGACCGGTGCGTTCTCGCTGATAGTGTCGCTGGTCAGATGACGCTCCACATCGATATTGGCGCGGTCGAGCAACGCCGCAATCGCATCCACGTCCTCTTGAGGAATCTGAGCCGTGGGCTTCATGCCCTCCACGACCACAACACCGACCGCTGCCTGCGGAAACAGCTCCCAGAATGAATCCTCGGCAATAAAGCCTTTCATACGTGCTCCCTTCATCGTGCGCGCCCGAGTGAGGGCGCCTAAACAAAAAGTGCCCTTACAACGGCCACCTTCAAAGTCCTACGGTGCCGTCACAAGAACGCTTGCGCTGTCCCCATCCGGAGAAGGGGACGATATGTCAGGCGCATTGTAACCCGAGTCATCCACGCGAGCAAAACCACCACAAAGGTGCCTGTCCCCTTTGTGGTGGATATGGACTCACGGCGAAGCTAGTGGCGAAGTCCCAGCAGCCCGCGGCCGCGATGACGGGCGTCGGCGTGTACTTGAACGTGCGGGCCTGCGGCTTTGACGGACTCGGGCAGGTGCGAGTACTTCTTCTCGAAGTTCTCCTCGAACATCACCGCCAGGTTGTGCGCGGCCTCGTCGAAGCGCGCGGTGCTCTGCCAGTACTGGCGCGGCACCAGGATGCCGTCGGGCACACCGTGGCACGTAGTGGGAATGTCGACATTAAAGATGTCGTCGTGCACGAACTCGCTGTCCTCGATGGTGCCGTCGAGGGCGCGGGCCACCAGGGCGCGCGTGTAGGCAAGCTCGATGCGATGACCCACGCCGTAGCCGCCGCCGATCCAGCCGGTGTTGACCAGGTACACACGCGTGCGGCCGTCGGCAATGCGCTCGCCGAGCATCTTGGCGTAAACCATGGGGTCGAGTGGCATAAACGGCTCGCCGAACAGCGAAGAGAACGTGGGCGTAGGCTCGGTGACGCCGACCTCGGTGCCGGGGATCTTGGCCGTAAAGCCCGTCACAAAGTGATACATGGCGGCATCGGCCGTTAGACGCGAGATGGGCGGCAACACGCCAAAGGCATCGCAGGTCAAAAACAGTACGACGCTCGGAGTGGTGCCCATGCCCTTGGTCCACGCGTTGGGGATATGCTCGACGGGGTAGGCCACGCGCGTATTGTGCGTGATCGAGACGTCATCATAGTTGGGCTTGCGATTCTCATCGAGCACCACGTTTTCGCAGATGGCGCCAAAGCGAACAGCGTTGAAGATCTCGGGCTCGTGGAACGCGTCCAGGCCCTCGCACTTGGCGTAGCAGCCGCCCTCGATGTTAAAGATGCCCATATCGGACCAACCGTGCTCGTCGTCGCCGATCAGCAGGCGCGTGGGGTTGGCCGAAAGCGTGGTCTTGCCGGTGCCCGACAGGCCAAAGAACACGGCGGTCTCATGCGTGACGGGATCCATGCTAGCCGAGCAGTGCATGGGCAGCACGTCGTCCTCGACGGGCAGCAAATAATTCATAACGCTAAAGATCGACTTTTTAATCTCGCCGGAGTAGCCGGTGCCGGCGACCAGAATCACGCGTTCCTGGAAATTGATGACCACGGCGGCGCTGGAGTTGAGGCCCTTGATGGCAGGGTCGCACTGGTAACCGGGCGCTGCGAGCACGCAGAAGTCGGGCTCGCCGGTGCGCGCGATTTCGCGGGCGAGCGGGCGGGCGAGCATCTGCTTAATAAAGAGTGCCTGGCTGGCACGCTCGCAGGCAACGAGCAGGCGACGCGTGTGGTTGCGGTCGGCGCCCGCCATGCCGCGGGTGACGAACACGTCGCGCTCGTTGAGATAGTCGACGATGCCGGCCTTGATGGCCTCATAGCTCTCGACGGACAGCGGGCGGTTGACGGCGCCCCAGGCAATTTTGTCGTGGACATCGGGGGTGTCGACGATAAAGCGGTCATTGGGGGAACGGCCGGTACGCTCCCCCGTCTCGATCACCAGCGCGCCGTTGGATGCCATGCGGCCTTCTTCGCGGCGGATAGCGTGCTCGACGAGCTCCGCGGCGGGTAGATCGACCAGCAGACGGGGCTGATTCTCGGCGGGATCTTCGACCAGCGTAATACCAAAGTTGGACAAAACATCTGCAGGGGTAACACCAGGCATGGGGCCTCCTTTAAAAACGCGACACGTGGACGCGACGCGCACTTTACTCACGTAAAGCTCGTTGTACCCGATATGCAAAAACGTTTTTGCGGCAACGGCGAAGCGCCCGCCCAACGGTCAAAAATCACAGGCAAGCGGCCTAGCCATTGGGGACATTCTTAAACGACTAGTCGTTGGGGACACTCATGAACAGGCAACAACCAAGGAGTGTCCCCGGATACCGGCACTTAGGGACGTTCCTAAAATGCCGGCACATAAGGAACGTCCCCAAGTATCGACTACTGAATGGTGCCGCCGAAATTATTGAACAACCTGTTCAAAAACACGAGCAAACGCCGCCGCGTCTATACTAGAGCGCAGCAACAGAAAGGACTCCGCTTTGAGCATCACGCCCCTCGATAGCATTCGCCGCGCCATCGCCCGCCGCAATGGCGTCGCCGACCCCGCCGCAACGAGCGGCGGTACCGCAAAGGCCCAGGGCGGACGCATCGAGAACGGCCTGTTCCCCGCCTCTCACACAGCCGAAGAGCTCGCGCGCATCCAGGAGCTGAGCCAGCGCAACGCCGGCGGCCCCAACAGCGGACAGGCCACGCGCCGTCGCCGCGAGCGCGATCGCGAGCCCGGCCCCATTCACCGCATGGTGAACGCCTGGTGGAACCGTCTGCTCGGCGCCGTCTACGGCGGCGGCTTCTCCACGCAGGAAGCCGAATACGAGGAGCACGCCACCCGCCGCGACTATCTCTGGAATACCCTGGGCACCGCCGTGTGGGGCTTCGCGTTTCCCCTGCTCACCATTGTGTCCACGCAGCTTGTGGGCGCCGAGGAAGCCGGTAAGTTCTCCATCGCCTTTGTCACCGGCACGCTCATCATGATCGCGTGCAACTACGGCGTGCGCAATTTTCAGGTCTCGGACATCGACGAAACGACGTCCTTTGCCTCCTACCAGCTCAACCGCTGGCTTTGCGGAGCGCTCGCCCTAGGCTGCGGCCTCATGTACAGCAGCGCCCGCGGCTATGACGCGCAGATGGCGACGATCGGCCTGGGCGTCTACCTGTATAAGGTGATCGACGGCATCGCCGACGTGTACGAGGGTCGCCTGCAGCAGGCCGATAAACTCTACCTGGCCGGCATGAGCCAAACGCTACGCTCCGTCGGCGTCATCGCGGTCTTTAGCTTGGCGTTGTTCCTTACACACAGCATGCCCATCGCGGCCATGGCCATGGGTGTCACCGCCATCGCCTCGCTCGTGCTGGTCACCGCGCCGCTCGCCCTGCTCGAGACCGAAAAATCGCGTCGCGTGAGCCTGCGCGAGGTCGGCCACCTGTTTGTCCAGTGCGCTCCGCTCTTTGGTGCACTGTTCCTGTTCAACCTCATCGAGAGCATGCCCAAGTTTGTGATGGAAGGCACGCTGGCCTACAAATACCAGCTGTACTTTAATGCCCTGTTCTTTCCGGCACAGGCTATTTTGCTGAGCATCGGATTTATCTATAAACCGCAGCTTTTGCGTCTGTCGAGCATTTGGGCGAACCCGCGCAAGCGCCGCCGTTTTGACTTGATTATTATTGCCGTTATGGCGCTGATTGTGGCCATCACCGGCGTGTGCGCCGCATTTATGGCCGGCCCCGGCATTCCCCTCATGAGCTTTATGTACGGGCTCAACTTTGAGCGCTACCGCACATTGGCACTGCTGATGGTCGTCGCCGGCGGCGTAACCGCGGCCATCGACTTTATCTACGCCATCATCACGGTGCTGCGCCACGCTGGAGACGTCACCAAGATCTACCTGATCTGCTTTGCCGTGAGCGTGGTGCTCCCGGTGATCCTGATCAATCTGCTGGGCCTGATGGGTGCCGTCGTAAGCTACCTGGCTATCATGGCCCTACTGCTGGTGCTGTTGATTGTCGAGTACGTCCACATCCGCCAGCGCATCGAGCGCGACCGGAACCCATACGGCGCCTAATTAGTTGCCCCCGGTCACCGGAATTTGCGATGGAATCACTCCGACTGGGGTCTCGTTGCGGACAATATGCATCACGCAAAACTAAGTGAGTAGACTTTTACCGAATCCCCGACCACGCCGACAAAGCACAAGTCTGTGACCTGCGGTTTTATTGAGGCAAATATGTTGGGTGCTCGGCATCTCCAAAAAAGTCTACTCACTTAGTTAGCGGGCAGCCAAATGATTATTTAATCCCCGTCCCAGAAAAATCATTTGGTGGGCAGAAGGACAAAAGTAGTCAAAAAGACCCCGTCCCAAATTAGCTACCCCTTGCAGCGTTTATTCGCCCGGGTTGATGTTTGCGTAGAACTCCGCCCCGTCGTCCAAGCGCAGGATGCCAACGCGGCCGAACTCGGAACCGGTGGCCGCCGCGCAGTCAATATCGATACGATCGGGCACGCCGGCGGCACCCTCGCCACCCAAGCGCACAATCTGCCCGCGGCCCGACTCCTCGTCGAGTCCCGCCAAACCGCCAACCTCGCAATAGCGCCCCAGCGATACCGTGGGCGTGTGGCCGCTCACCACGACCGGACCCTTGCCCTCGGCAGAAAGCAGCCCCGTCGGAGCATCCCAGTAGCCGTGACGAATCCAGAGCAAGTCATCAGACGACTGCACGGCGAGCATTTGCTGTAGCAACTCGCTATCGGCATCGACCGCTCCCCTGCCGTCGCCGCAATCGACACCATGCTCAAGCAAAAACGCACGCGCCGCCTCGGCCTGAATGCCGGCGTGCACCAGCAGGTACGGCCGCTCGGCAGTCTCGACCACCGCATAGAGCGGCAGCCCGGCCATCCAGCGCACCAGTTCCTCGTACGCCTCAAATTCCATTTCGTTGAGCTGCTGGCGCGTGGTCCAACCGCCGTTGATATCCCAGGTCTCGGCATCGAGCAGGTCCTGACCAATGATCGCGTCGAGCATAATCTGCTCGTGGTTGCCCTTAAGCACGCGAGTGTTGGGCAGCGACCGCACCAAGTTGATGACGCCGACCGGATCGGGACCGCGGTCGATCATGTCGCCCAGCACATACAGCGTGTCGTCGGACGTCAGCGAGATTTTGGAAAGGGCCTCGTCCAGCGCGCGCACGTGCCCGTGAGCATCAGATGTCACATAGATCGCCATGGAACGCCTTTCCCTGCATTACGGCCGAAGCCCGATGCCACGACTAAAACTTCAAGTTGAACTTAAACGTTACCCATTGTACTCCGTTGCAATAAAGCTGGAAAGTGCCGGCGCAGCCAACGGCCACAAGCGGCCGCCCGCACACCCCGGAAATACCGCGTCACCAGCATCAACACCCCGCCCAGCGCCGCCCCCGCCCCGGCCTCGTGTCGAAAATGCGCATGTCAGCAATCCGCCCCCATAAACCCACCACCTTTGGGTACAAATAACCGCAGATAACTGACCGTGCCACGCCAACCACCCAGGAGCGGACACTATCCATGAACCAGATCCTTCTTTTTATCGGCCTCGTCATCATTTTGTGCCTGACCATCAAGCCCGTCGGAAAAAAGCTCCCCTTCCCCACCCTGCTCATCTTTATCGCGCTCGGCATGCTGCTGGGTGTCAACGGCCCGGCGCACATCGACTTTAGCGACTACGCACTTACCGAAACCGTCTGCAGCACGGCGCTACTATTCATCATGTTCTACGGCGGCTTTAACACCAATATCGATCGTGCCAAACCTGTCGCCGCACCGGCGGTACTGTTGAGCACGCTCGGCGTCGTCGTCACCGCCGGCATCACCGGCGTGTTCACACACTTCGCGCTGGGCTTCGACTGGATCGGCGGCATGCTGCTGGGCTCGGTCGTGGCGTCGACCGATGCGGCGAGCGTCTTTAGCGTGCTGCGCGAACACAACCTGTCGCTGAGGGGCGGCACCGACTCGCTGCTCGAGGTCGAATCCGGCTCCAACGACCCCGTCGCCTACATGCTCACCGCGGTGCTCGCAACCCTCGCGGCGGGCGGCAACATCGATATTCCCGTGCTGCTGGCCAAGCAGATCATCCTGGGTGTGGGGCTGGGCCTTGCCATCGGCTGGATATCCAGCCGCCTGATTGAACGCGCACACGCAACGGCCGAGGGCGCGCAGACCATCTTTTTGTTCGCCGTGGCGATCGTCGCCTACGCGCTGCCGAGCTATCTGGGCGGCAACGGCTTTTTGTCCGTATACCTGGCAGGCACTGTGCTGGGTGCGAGCGACATCACCGGCAAGGTCGAGATGGCGCACTTCTTTGACACCCTTACCGAGATGGCCGAGATGACGATCTTCTTCTTGCTCGGCCTGCTCGTGACGCCCGCACGCCTGCCGCAAATGCTGTTGCCGGGCCTGGCGCTCATGGCGTTTATGCTCTTCGTGAGCCGCCCCATCGCCGTCGGCCTGCTGTTGGCGCCCTTTAAGACCAATCCTCGCCAAGTCGCGCTCGTAAGCTGGGCGGGTCTGCGCGGCGCGGCTTCGGTCGTCTTTAGCCTCTTTGCTGTGGTGGCCGGCGTTCCCGGCGGACACGACCTATTTGACCTGGTGTTTGTGATTGCCGTATCGAGCATTGTGGTGCAGGGTTCGCTACTGCCGGCGGTGGCGAAGAAACTCGATATGATCGATGCGGCCGGCGACGTGCGCCGCACCTTTAACGACTACCACGACGAGGACGGCATGTCGTTTGTAAAGCTCAAGGTGGGCGCTGGCCATCCGTTTGCCGGGCGCTCGCTCGCCGATATTGGCAGCGCGACGGACATGCTCGTGGTCTTGGTGCTGCGCGACGGGGCGCACCCGGTACTGCCCAACGGCGATACCGTCATCGAGGAAGGCGACCTTCTGGTGATGGCAGCCCCAACGTTCGAAGAGCGTGCCGAGGTTACGCTGCGCGAGGTCACCGTGACGCCCCACGGTCGCCTGGCCGGTCAGCGCCTGCGCGACGTGCCGCAGGGCAAGCACCCGTTTATCGTGGTGATGCTCAAGCGCGACGGCCAAACCATCATCCCCGACGGCGACACCCTAATATACGCCGGCGACGAAGCCGTCATCGCCACGCTCGCGTCGTAGTGACCAGGGGTTAGCTAATTTGCGACGAAGAAATCAAGCGCCTAGAGAACCTCATGCCTTCGCTCGCAGATTTGGATTTGCCCGAGAAGTAAAGCACCTCTCCCCCATGTAACCATCCTGTAAATCATAGCGGCGCACTCGAGTTTTACCGTGATGCGGTCGCGCCCGGCGCTCCACTGTGCTAAAGTATCCCGAACGTTCAAACGACTCCGAGGGGGACCTAGAAGATGGCACGTGTGCACAACTTCTCAGCAGGCCCGGCCGCACTGCCCACCAGCGTGCTTGCCGAGATCGCCGACGAGATGATGGACTACCGCGGTTGCGGCATGTCCGTGCTCGAAATGAGTCATCGATCTAGTATGTACCAGCAGATTATCGACGACGCCGAGGCAACCCTGCGCCGCCTGCTGAGTATCCCCGACAACTACCGTGTCCTGTTTTTGCAGGGCGGCGCCACGCTGCAGTTTGCGGGCATCCCCATGAACCTCATGCGCCGCGGCCGCGCCGGCTACGTCGTCACCGGCAACTTTGCCAACAAGGCGTACAAGGAGGCCGCCAAATATGGCGAGGCCGTGCTGCTCGCGAGCTCCGAGGACACCAACTTCGACCGCATCCCCGACATGGCCGACATCAACGCGCGCATTGCCGCCGAGGCCGCGGGCGAAGGGCTCGACTACGTCTACATCTGCCAGAACAACACCATCTTTGGCACCATGTACCACGAGCTGCCCGCTTGCGGCGATGTGCCGCTGGTCGCCGATGTCTCGAGCTGCTTTCTGTCGCAGCCGCTCGACGTCGAGCGCTACGGACTCATCTACGCCGGCGCTCAGAAAAACGCCGGCGCCGCGGGCGTGACCGTGGTCATCGTGCGCGACGATCTCATCGCAGATGGCCCCGCCTTTGCGCAGACGCCGCAGTACATGGACCTTAAGACCCAGACCGCCAAGGGCTCCATGCTCAACACGCCTAACACCTTTGGCATCTACGTATGCGGCAAGGTGTTCCATTGGGTGGAGCAGACCGGCGGGCTCGCAACCATGGCCGAGCGCAACTGGGCCAAAGCCAACCTGCTCTATGACCTGCTCGAGCACAGCGAGCTGTTCCATGGCGCCACGCAGGCCGACAGCCGCTCCATCGCCAACGTCACCTTCCGCACCGGCGACGCCGAGCTCGACGCGGCCTTTGTCGCAGGCGCGGCCAAGCACCAGATTCAAAACGTCAAGGGCCATCGCCTGGTGGGCGGCATGCGCGCCAGCGTCTACAACGCCGTAACCATGGAAGACGTGCAGGCACTTGCCTCGTACATGAAGGACTTCGAAGCGCAGCATAGTTTGAGTCCGCGATCTAACTAGCCCGCAACGCGCGGGCCGACCAGCCATCTCAAACCACCCTGTTTAGATCAAAACCTGCTAAGGAGTTTTTCCATGCGTAAGATTAAGACTATCGACGACATCACCAAAGACGGCAAAGTCGAGTTTGGCGAGGGCTACGAGTTTGTGGGCACCGCCGAGGAGGCCGACGCCATCCTGATGCGCTCCACCGACCTGCACGGCTACGAGCTGCCCGAGGGCATCCGCGCCATCGCCCGCTGCGGCGCCGGCGTCAACAACATCCCCGTCGAGGAGTACGCCAAGAAGGGCGTCGTCGTCTTTAACTCCCCCGGTGCCAACAGCAACGCCGTCAAGGAGCTCGTCCTGGGCATGCTGGTGCTTTCGAGCCGCGGCGTCGTGCAGTCGATGAACTGGGTGCGCAACAACGCCGACGACCCCGAGATTCAGGTCGATGCCGAAAAGGCCAAGAAGGCCTTTGTGGGCCGCGAGCTCAAGGGCAAGCGCATCGGTGTCATCGGTCTGGGCAACGTGGGCTCCAAGGTCGCCAACGCCTGTGTCGATCTGGGCATGGACGTCTACGGCTACGACCCGTTCATTTCCGTCGAGCACGCATGGGTGCTGAGTCGTGAGGTGCAGCGCGTGGGCACGCTCGAGGACCTCTGCCGCGGCTGCGACTACCTCACCGTGCACGTGCCCAGCAAGGCCGATACCATCGGCATGATCAGCACCGAGCAGATCGACCTGCTGGCCCCGGACGCCGTGCTCATCAACTACGCGCGCGAGACCATCATTGACGAGGACGCCGTCGACGCCGCCCTGCGCGCGGGCAAGCTCAGCTGGTTTAGCTGCGACTTTGCCACGCCCAAGACCGTCAAGATGCCCAACACGTTTATCACCACGCATTCGGGCGCCGGCACCGGCGAGGCCGAGGCCAACTGCGCCGACATGGCCATCAGCGAGCTCAAGGATTACCTGGAAAACGGCAACATCGCGCACAGCGTCAACTACCCCGCCTGCAGCATGGGCAAGGCGCGCGCCGCAAGCCGCATTGCCTGCCTGCATGCCAACGTGCCCAACATGATCGGCCAGATCACGGCCATTCTCGCCAAGGACAACGCCAACGTGCAGCGCATGACCAACGAGTCCGCTGGCGAGAACGCCTACACCATGTTCGACACCGATGAGCACCTGGACGGCAGCACGATCGAGGCACTTAAGCAAATTCCGTCGATGTATCGTGTGCGCGTGATTAAATAGCGCCGGCGCCAATCCTGCCAGACAGACCACGAAGCCCATTCGGCCCCCGTTTTCACGAAACGGGGGCCGATTTTGTTGCTCCGGACGACTTTAAAATGATACCCAGAACAAGTTTTTTCAGATAATCGATAGTGAGGCTCAAGTCGCTAAGCACACCCGCTTTGATAAACAGCTTTATCAGGGACTTTAGTAGGTAAAAATCGATCTCTATGTGCCGAATGTAAGTTGACTGTCCATTTTCCGAAACAACTTATTCTAGATAGCATTTTTAAGGCCCCTCCAAGGCGAAATATAAGTCTTTTTGTGACCAAAACTCTAGTCCGCGCGACCGTTTTCCACCCGCGCGGCTACATTCCTGCCCAATCGATAAAAATCTCCTCACGAAGCCGCCGTTCGAGCTCCTGCTGTCGCGGCGTCTTGTCTTTCAGCGGCACATCGAGATAGGACATGATGAGCTCCATCACCACGCGGAAGGCATCGGAGTCGGCCAGCTGACCATAGGTCATCAGAATGACGGGGTATCTCATCGCTTGCAGCGCCGTCGTTCGATCGGAGTCCGAAATCTTGGATTCAATGGATCCGTGAATGGCTTTACCCTGGCATTCAACCAGACACTCTCGGCTGCCGTCCTTATTTGCCAGCAGGATATCGGCATAGCGCCTATCAAGCCCCGAAATCAGGCGGGCGCTGTGCGTCAAGCGAATCTCGACGTTATTGGTAAGGCGCAGCCCTTCGCCGCCGCGCAACCTCGTAAGGCCAAACAGCATCGAAGCCTGGACCTCGAGCGGCGATGCCGCCACCCCCGTAATGCATTTCGCGGCTCGTATGAACGATTTAGCGCCGCGGAGCCCCCGGACCTTATCGACGAACTCTGTAAGCTCAGAGAGCTCGATCAAGGGAGGTCGTTTCCACAAGTCCGTTGGATTCCCCGAGACATCCTTTACGTTTTCCCAGCCCGACCGTGCGTCACTCCATCGGCTCCCATATGCCTGCTCAAGTGCCGACTTTACCTGAGGCGCAATCTTGCACACGGCAAAGGTGCCGCACATCTCATACATGCACATGATTAAACGCTCGTTTGAGACCGAGGAAGCCAGGGTCAGCAGGGTAAAGAGCGGGGACGCGACATCGAGGCCAAACTCTGTCTGTCGCATGGAATCAAACGGCCTCTCCCCGTTCCAAACATGCCTGACAATGCGATCGCCCTTACGTCCGCAGCTGCCCTGCGCCAACACGTGTAACGGGGTGCCCAGGAAATGCGTGACGAGCGGATGCTCACATAGGTGCTCCCTGCGCGGATCGTCCGCAGAATCGGGCAGGTCCGGCATTATTGCCAAGACCTGTGGAGGTATCCGGTGATACCGAAAGGCAGATATGTCGCACAGCATGTCGTCCATGAAGGGTACGTACCCGCTGCGTCGCTTGTGAACCCGCTCGGACGGCAAACGCGCTGGCTCGGCCTGCGAACGGTAAATACTGCCACGCCCACGTCGCGGATCTCTCAGGAGGCTTACAATCGGTTTGGAAAGCAAACTGATTGTGAGGTTGCATATGGTTGATGAGGATTTTGCCTGGCGGCTTGCGCAGGAGCTCGTGCGGATCGACAGCTCAGACCCGGGCGCGTATGAGGATGAAATTGAGCGCTTCATTAAGAGGCTCATTGAGCAGCAGCTGGCACAACTTGATAGTTCTGCGCTCGATGCCGTGCAGATTGAGGAGCTCGAAGTGCTGCCCGGGCGCCGCAACCTTAAAGTCACCGTGCCGGGCCAAAGCGACGAGCCGCGGCTGATCTATATCTGCCACATGGATACCGTCACCTTGGGCGATGGCTGGGACGCAGACATCGAACCGCTTGGGGCGGTTGTGCGCGACGATAAACTCTATGGCCGCGGTGCCTGCGATATGAAGGGTGGCCTGGCCTGCGCCATTGCCGCACTGGTCCATACGCTCGAGCGCGTGGCGGCGGATGGCGCGCTGCCACGCCGCGGCTTTTCGCTCATCTGCTCGGTCGACGAGGAAGACTTCATGCGCGGCTCAGAGGCCGCGATCGATGCTGGCTGGGTCGGCTCGCGCGAATGGGTGCTGGACACCGAGCCCACCGACGGGCAGATCCAGGTGGCGCACAAGGGTCGCACGTGGTTCGAGATCGAGATGGCCGGCGTCACGGCTCATGCAAGCCAGCCTTGGAAGGGCGCCGACGCCGTCGCCGCCATAGCCGAGGTCGTGTGCTCGCTTCGTCGCACGTTTGCGACGCTGCCTTTACATGAGGAGCTGGGGCCATCGACCATCACGTTTGGACAGATCGAGGGTGGCTACCGTCCCTATGTCGTGCCCGACCACGCTAAGGTCTGGGTCGATATGCGCCTGACCCCGCCGACCGATACGGCCGCCGCGACGCGCATGGTAGAGCAGGCCATTGTCGCCGCCGAAGCCGCGGTCCCAGGCTGCCATGGAAGCTATACCGTGACAGGCGACCGCCCCGCCATCGAGCGCGATCCGGCCTCTCCCCTTCTAGCTGCGCTCAAGTGCACAGCAGACGATGTGACGGGCACGGACACGACCGTCGGCTTCTTTACCGGCTACACCGACACTGCCGTCATTGCCGGCAAGACAGGCAACCGCAATTGTATGAGCTACGGCCCCGGCTCGTTGGCGCTCGCGCACAAGCCCAACGAGTATGTGCCCCATGCCGATATCGTTCGCTGCCAAAACGTGCTCATCGCGCTTGCCGATAACACGCTCTGGGACGCAAGCGGCCAAGTTGGGGCATAATAAGCCGCGAACAAACCGACTCGCGCGTTAGGACCGCCCATGAAAGCACTTCCGTTTCCCTGCATCCGCCCAGCTCAGGACCGCGTGCTCGAGGCGCTGCCTGCGATGGGCGGTATCCTGAGCGGCAACGACGCCCTGCGCGGCGCCATTGCTGACGGCCTAATGCTCAAGGATCCAGGCGCGGCGTATTACGTGTACGAGTGTTCGGGAGAGCTGGGACGCGTGACGGGCGTTGTGGCAATTTGCCCGGTTGGTGTACTGACGGACGACAACGCGTCCTCCGCAGATGCGGCCGCAGCCGCCCGCGCAATCGCCGAGCTTAAGGTGCAGCCTCGCCCTGTAACGCTCGCCTACGAAGCCTCGCCCGTCATGGATATCATCCTCGGCGCCGCCAAAGAAGGCGCGTCGCTCTATGCCGTCACCGACCCCGCCGGCATTACGCACCGTGTGTGGGAGGTCAAGCGCGAGGACGCCGTTGCTGCCATCCGTGCCATGCTCGATCAGGCACCCGACCCCGTGTTCGCCGGTGACTCCGCCTATGCCGCCGCACTGGCTGGGGCATCGCAGATTCTGGCCGATGAGGCCCGTGCCGCCGGAACGCACACCGGCAAAGAGCCGTTCAACTTTGCCGTAGCTGCGCTCTTCCCCGCCGCGCAGGTCAGCGGCGGCGCGCCGCAGGTTCCGACGGGTCTGCTCACTCACCAGATCTCACGGTTCTAGCGGACTCAAACGCGAAGCTGGAAAACCCAGCATCCAAACAAACAAGGGGCGGGGATGCAATGCCCGTGCATGCATCCCCGCCCCTTTCGCATCAAACAATTTCGCCGGCAAACCGCGCCGCAACGCCAGCGCTACCCGCGCTGCGGGCCTACTGCCGCTACAAGCGGTTCAAGCCCCAGCTCGCGCGCGTAATCCTCCTGCGTAAAGACTTCGACCAACTCAAACGTGTCGGATTCGTCGTCAAACGCAAAGTGCAGCACCGAGCAGTTGCCCGGCACGCGATCGCGCTCGTCGGCCGCCGCACCCTTCACGTGATCCATAAGCTCCTTGATAGCCGAGCCATGGCTTACCGCGAGCACACACGTATGGTCCGGACGCTGCATGAGTTCGGTCAGCGTCGCCACCATGCGCTCGCGCACCTGGATCTGGCCCTCGCCGCCAAATTGACGATAGAAATCGCGCCACGGGCGCTCGGGCATGAGCATCACGCGCTCGGCCTCAAAGTCGCCAAAGAACCACTCACGCAGGCCGTCCAGGCGCTCGTACGCCAAGCCCGGCCACAAGTTGGCGATAGTCTGCTCGGTGCGATGAAGCGTGGAGGTGTAGGCATGATCGGGCTCAATGCCGCGCGCACGTAAAAACATGCCGGCGCGCGCCGCCTGGTCGCAACCCAACTGCGTAAGCGGCGAATCACTCCACCCCTGAATGATACGCTTAAGGTTGAATATCGTCTGTCCATGACGGACCAGATACAGATCTTTATTCATAGGGGTCCTTTCGTTCGTTACCAGCCCAAGAGCGAAAACGCCCCGTCGCAATAGCCAAAATGAAGCACGGCACCGTTGTCGGGCAGCTCTCCCCCGCCAGTCACATACTCAAGAAACTCCTGGCAGGCTGAGCCATGGGAAACCGCCAGCACGCAGTCGTGCTGCGGCCTGGCCATAATACGGGACAGCGCCGCGACCATGCGCGACTGAAGCTGCACTTCCGACTCGCCGCCAAAGGCAACAGGATAATCGCCCCAGGGCTGCGGCGGCATCTCGCGATTTGATGTGCCCTCCAGCGAGCCAAAATGCCACTCACGCAGGTCATCGACCAGCTCAATGGAACGGCCCTCGCCAACGATAAGCTCGGCCGTATGCCGCGCCCGGCCCAACGGCGAGGAATACACATGATCAAAGGCCACGCCACGCGCCGCAAACGCCGTACGCGCCGTCAGCGCCTGCTCGCGCCCGCGCGCCGTAAGCGGCGAATCGTGCCAGCCCTGCAAAATGCTCTGCACATTGAGCTCAGTCTGCCCATGCCGCACCAAATACAGATCTGCCACACACCCTCCCCTCGTACCACCACAAAGGGGACAGGAGCCTTTGTGGTGATTTTGCCGCCGGATTGCACCGCAACGACGCACAACTACAGCAGCACGTCGGCAAGCGGACGCTTGGGTACGTGGTGCACCTGCGCCTCGTCGCGCCAATAATTGATGGAGCCGTCGGGGTTGGAATCGATCGCATCGATCACCTGTGTCTCGGCCGGAACGCCAAACGCCATGATCAGCTTGAGCTCATACTTGTCGTTATTGAGCCCCATGGCTTCGATCGCGCGGGGCGTAAAGGCCTTGAACATGCAGGCTGCCACCTCGGGCGTGGCGCTGCGGGCGGCGAGCATCATCGTCTGCGCGGCAATGCCCGTGTCGACCTCGGTAATGGGAGCGGCAGGCTTGCCCGGAACGGCGCGCTCGGCCAGAATCGCGATATAGCCGGTCGGGCGCTCGCCCTCGGCAGGACCCGGCCAATCCTTAAACGCGCCGGCCCATGCAAGCTCATCAAATACACGCACGCAATCCTCGGCACCGCTCACCACGTGAAAGCGCAGACGCTGAGCATTGGCGCCGCAGGGAGCCAGGTGCGCCAGTTCCGCCAGCTCGAGCAAAAACTCGCGCGGCACGCGCATAGACTCGTCAAAGCGACGGCACGTACGGGCACGACGGACCAGCGCATCAAACGCTTCCAGACCGAGCTTTTCGCAACCCTGCTTTGCCATCGACTCAGCGCTTACCGGCGCCTCGGGAACTGCTTCGTTCATAGGGACCCCCAATTTCGGGCAATTGTTCTTAGGAGAATCTAACCCAAAACGTAGGCAATAACGAACAGGGCTGCAATGTTCTACACCTGTTGAATAGAAAATCGCGACGTGGGGAACAACGGAAACAATTCGGGGCCTTTGGGTTACGTTTCGCCCTCCCCGACCCATACGCCAGCGCCTTTAGGCGATACTGGTTGTAACGATCAAGGCTTACGCCGCACGGAAAGGAGACGTTATGGGTATCTTTAGGAACGATGACCAAAAATCGAGCCAGTTTGGATTTGACGAGAAAAGTATGGCGGGCAAAGCCGTCAAGGCCGTGCGCTGGATCTACGCCATCACGGGCGTCGTGGCGCTCATTGCTGGCATCGCGCTGCTTTTTGCACCCGCCAAGTCCCTCGTCTTTTTGACGACCGTCCTGGGTTTTTACTTTGTAATCACCGCTGCCATCAGGCTGTTCACTGCCATTTTTGAGCCGCTGCTGCCCACTGGCTGGCGCGTGACGAGCATCATCTCCAACCTACTCATTATCCTGGGCGGCGTCATAATCCTGCGCAACCAGGCCTTCTCGACCGCGACACTCACCACGATGGTGGTTATCGTGGCCGGCTTTGGCTGGATTGTCGAAGGTGTCATGTCCATTCTGGAGTCCGAGCTTTCGTCCAACCGCGCCCTTGCCATCCTGAGCGGTGCACTCTCCATCATCGCCGGCTTGTTCGTGTTTATCTATCCGCTGTGGTCGGCCAAGATGCTTGTCATCTTTAGTGGCGCCGCGCTGCTGGTGTTTGGCGTAACGCTCATTGTTCGCGCCATTCAATTTGGCAAACTGGTGCACTAGATGCCGCGAACGCTCTTTATTGATGCCGACGCCTGCCCGGTCACGCGCGAGTCGATTGACTGCGCGCGGCGGGCGGGCGTCGCCGTTGTTATCGCCGGCAACAGCACGCAAAACCTGGAACGACACATTCGCCGCGACGACCCGCGCGATGCCGAGCACGCGCGACGCGGCTTTTGGGTCACGACGCTCGACGTGAGCGTGGGCGCCGACAGCGCCGACTTTGCCATTGTCGAACGCCTGCAGGCGGGCGACGTGGTCGTGACGCAGGACATTGGCTTGGCGAGCATGGTGCTCGGGCGCGATGCCGCCGCCATCGGTGTGCGCGGGCGCGCGTACGACAAGGCGACTATCGACATGCAGCTGTTTATTCGCCACGAGGAAAAGAAGGTACGCCGCGCCGGCGGACGCACTCGCGGTCCGGCAGCATTTACCAGCGAAGACCGCGCCCGCTTTAAACGCAACCTCACCGAGTTGCTGCACTAACCAAGGTAGATTTTTGAGACATGCCTAAAATCTACCTTTTTGTTTTGAGCGGTGTGAGCGCTCGGAATCCATGGCTCAACAAAAAACGGGCTTCAAAATGCCATGCGTCGCCGCATTGCGCAGGCGCTGAGCATGGCTATTTGAAGCCCATTTTTTAGGCCTACTTAGAGGCCAACGGCGGAGAGGATGAGGCCCCAGCCAGCGCCGATGACGTACATCATGATCAGGAACACGGCATTTTCGCGGGCGCTGCGGTTGGTGCGGAACAGCACCAGATAACCCACGCCGGCGGAAATGAGCGTGCCGGCGAGCATCGGCGCCAGTTGCAGCGCGCCTTCCAGATACAGCTGTGTAATGACCACGCTCGCCGAGCAATTGGGAATCAGCCCGACAAGCGCCGAACCCAGGACAGCGAGTGTCTCGTTGCCGCGCAGGAACTGCTCGATCGCGGACTCGCCGAACGTCTCGAGCACGGCGACCAGAATCAGCGTCACCAGAAAAATGAATACCGAGACCTGCACGGTGTGCGAGATCGCACTGCGGATGATCGACAGGACAGGCGTCCCTTCGTGGGAGTGAGAGTGACCGTGACCATCATGGTGTTCATGTTCGCCCTCATGACCGTGATCGTGGCCATGTCCGTGTTCGTGCTCGTCCTCGTCTTCATCACAACCGCAATGGTCGCGCTCGCACAGCTCGTGGATGTGGTCGGCGCTCACGCCTGCCTCGGCCACCTCGCCGATGATGTCACCGCCGCTGTGGTCGTCGTGCGCGCAGTTCACGTGGGCCGGGTTGGCCGCGGTTCCCAGCACGGTACGGCGAATCGCCGCGTGCGCGCGGGCGTTACGGCGCAGGCCGCGAATGGCAGCGTCCACGATAAAACCCGTGACCAGTGCGATCAGCGCTTTCGAAGCCAAAAGCATCGCCATAGTCTGCACGGGAACCTGCTCGGCAAGCAACAGCGGCAGCATCTCATCGGAGGTCGAAAGGAACACCGCCACCAACGTGCCCAAGGTCACGACACGGCCGGCGTACAGCGTTGCTGCCATGGCCGAAAATCCGCACTGCGGCACCATGCCCAGCAGCGAGCCAACCACGGGACCCGCAGCGCCGGCGCGCTTGATAGCGCCGTTGACGCGGTCGCCCGCAACGTGCTCAAGTGTCTCGAGAGCAAGATACGTCACCAACAAAAACGGCACCAGCGACAGCGTGTCCTTGCCGGCGTCGAGCAGAATATCAATCAGTAAATCCATGACGGATGGAACCTTTCGTGTCTTTCGGCAGCATTGTAAAAGTCCTAGCGGTCAACTAGGGTATTGTAGTTGTCCCGGGCGCGGTGCCAATAGTTGCCTATGGTAAACTATCATCTCGCCATAACTCAGTAACCTCGAGCCGCACAACGCGGCCCGTCCAAGGAGTAGCATATGAACGTATCGCAAGCACTCGAATACGAGCGCCAGCCGTTTATCCCCATGTTTATCTACGGCGACCACGGCGCCATGGAGTCCGAGCGCCAGAAGGGCGAGGAGGCCCTCAAGGTGCTCGAGACCGAGTACTTTACCGCCGAGGGCGACCCCGGCTTCGACTTTGCCACCGTGCGCGACCTGGCCGACCGCAACCGCGACCTGTGCGACCAGATTGGCGAGGCGCGTCTGCGCAACGTGACGCCCGCGACGCTCTCGCGCGGCCTGTCCGATGCCGACACCTGCGCCGCCATCGGCAAGATGCAAAAGCGCACCGCCGCGTCCGTTATGCGCGAAATCCGCGGCGACCGCGACGCGCTCGGCGTGGCCTACGCCCGCAAGCCCATCCAGGGCACCGTGCTCGGTATCGACATCGAGACCACCGGCCGTGCACCCGAGCGCGGCTATATCATCAACGTGGGCTGGGAGATCATGGAGCTCACCAGCGACGCCGTCCCGCATGACGCCGAGGCACACTACTGCGGCCTGCCCGACATCTACCGCGGCGAGGATGTGCCGTTGTCGAATATCCACCACATCACCTGGGACGACATCGACGGCAAAAAGCCGTTCCGCGAGAACAAAGAGCTGCAAAAGCAGCTGCTCAAGCTTATGAAGAAGTACCCGTACATGGCACACAACGCCGCCTTTGAGGACAGCTGGTTCAAGATCCACCTGGACGGCTACGCCGAGGCACGCCGCGCCGGCAAGATCATCGTCATCGACTCGCGCCAGATCTGCCGCAGCCTGGACGCCGACGTGCGCTCGCTCCCCCGCGAGTCCGCCCCAGCCGCGCTCGAGAACTGGGCGCGCCGCCGTGGAACCCTCGCCGCCGACGCCAACGAGCAGCACCTGGGCTTGGACGACACCGACCTCATGCTCCGCACCGTCCAAGCCGAGTTCAACCTCAAGAACCTATTCGCGAAATAACCGATCCATCTGCGGGAGCGCCTGCCAGGCACAGCGCAATCCGTCTGGGCACACCGGCACGCAGTAAACTAGGGCGCAGCCTTATGGCTGCACCCTAGTTTTCATCAAAACGAGCAAATACGCGTGCTTCACATAGTCGGCAGGTTGGCCCACCTACATTTTTCGAGTTGTTCGGCCAGCTGAACCACTAGTTAAGGCCCCTTGAACCGCAATCGAGCGCTATAGTCGCCCCAATTTCGCAACCAAGCCCTATAAATCTACCTGAATCAATTCGAATAGGACGTTGCGATCGCACCATTCGTATAGGATAAGGCCGAATAACTCAAATTATGTTGGTGAGGCATCTGAGCGGTCGGCAAAAACGCTTAGAAGCTACGAATCCGCAACTAAAGTTCACCAAAATGGGGCAGCCGACAGAAACCTCCCCAGCCGAAGCTGCCCCCCCCTCAATACGACAGCTCAAAAACCCACCGTTCGCAGAAGATAAGCCGCGCCCCAATACCGTTGCCCGAAGTTTCGAGCGTATATGGCGTCCGCTATGCCATCATGCGCGTATGGGAATCGTTCTGTCACATACCACGGCACGCGCTGTATACCAAACAGTCAACTCGCTCGCAAGCCACGCGACCGATCCCATATCTATGGAAAAGATCAAGGTGTCTGCGCCGACCACGTCCAACCTGGAAGCGGCGCGAGCATGGCTCAACAGAAAGAATGTCGATTCTGAAAGCATCCATGTGCTGACGTTTTCCAATAATGCCAAAAGGCACCGCAAGGGCTGCATCTGCCACTGCACGCGCTATACGTTTGATGCAGAAAGCTACCTAGAACTCGAGCCGAACGTCTACATCGTCGATATCAAGCTGTGCGCGTTAGAAGCAGCAGCCGACCTCAACCTTTCGGAGCTCGTTGAGTATTACTTTGAAATCTGCGGCTCCTACGCGCTTGGAACGTCCGACGAAACTCAATATCGCGAGCGCCCAGCCCTAACCAGCGTTGAAGAGCTCAGAGCCTTCTTTTCAGAGGCATCGGGGTATCGTGGATCTAATAAAGCACTTAAGGCACTTTCTTATGTACGCGAAGGCTGTCGCTCCCCACTCGAAACGGCGTTTGTCATGATGCTGACAATGCCCAAGTCAATGGGTGGCTTAGCCATACGCGCTATCAAAACGGACTATCCGATCCCAGTCCCCAAAAGATACGCCGCCCTAACGCGACGGACGGTTTTCTACCTCGACGCGCTGCTCGAAAATTCGATGACCGATATCGAATACAACGGCTTTTACCACGACGAGCCCGAACAGCAATCAATTGACGAGGAACGCCGAAACACGCTGCGAAACATGGGATATGCCGTTATCACAGTTAGTCGTCATTCGTTTTTCAAGCAGTCCGCTTTTAGGCGGGTCATGGAAGCGATTCGCATTCGCGAGAAGATATGGCCCGGTCGACTCCCGGATAACTTCGCCATCCTGCAAGAAACTCTTCGTCAATTTGTCTTGCGGCGCTACTTCGAATACGGTCGCCGCGTCCTGGAGACACTCAAAGAAGAAGAGGCCGCCAAGCGCGAAATTGCAAGCCAATATCCGCAAGCTGATGACCCGAGCATCAACGATGTACCAGAACCCGACGACATGCAACACGTCGGGGCCCTTGCTGAGGAAATCAATGGGCCTTGGGAATGCGACATGTTCGCAAAAATCGATGAAAACCGCACGGAAGACGACACGATTATTGATCTAATTGAGAATTCGCTCTTCTAAAGGCGATCTCTGCGGATGTCCACCTACATTTTTCGACTTATTCGGCCACCGATGTGCCAGATTGGCTGCAGCAATGCTCAATATAACTTTAGATAAAACTGATTCTGCAGGAACTCCCGTAGAGGAAGAACTGATTCTCGCGGTATTCAACACGATAAAGTACAAATATGAACAGTTCTAATGCTTCTCAAGGTGGCTTTCTTAGCATGCTGGCCGAACATCTCGAAATATGTTGGCGAGCATTGCGTCGATGTCTCCCAACCCGCAGAAAATCGCAGAGGCGGCAAGCAGTCATCGAAATTAACGTAAATTGTATTGACATATGAACATGCGCTCATATAATCGGAAGTAAGTTATATGAGCGCATGTTCATATGAAAGGATATTGCAATGAGCATCCGCGTTGATGAAACGAAACCCGACATCGAGGCCACCGAGCCCGTGATTCCCACCAGCTGCTCGCCCGAGGACCTTCCCGACGAGGAGCTGTTGTACGACCTGGCCGACCTGTTCAAGGTCTTCAGCGACACCACACGCATCAAGATTCTCTATGCCCTCATGGGTCGCGAGCTCTGCGTGGCTGACATCGCCGAAGCGACCGCGACCTCGCAGTCTGCGGTGTCGCACCAGCTGCGCACGCTTAAGCAGTCGCACCTGGTCAAGTTCCGCCGCGACGGCCGCAACATTCTCTACTCGCTCGCCGACGATCATGTCTACACCATGCTCAACCAGGGCATGAGCCATATCTGCGAATAGCAATCAACCACGGTATCAGCGCGGCCGGCACCCAGACCGCTAACACAGGGAAAGGAACCCACCATGAAAAAGCAGTTTAAGCTCGACGAGATCGATTGCGCCAACTGCGCGCGTGAACTTCAGGACGAGCTGGCTAAGCTCGATGGCGTCAAGTCCGTTTCGGTCAACTTTATGACCCAGAAGCTGACGCTCGAGGCCGACGACGCCGAGTTCGACGAGGTCCTGGACCGCGTCGTTGAGTTCACCGCCGATGCCGAGCCGGACTGCGAGATCATTCTCTAGCCCAGGTTTACGCCAACCTGCAAGGCCGCGCTTGCCGCGGCCTTTGCTCGCGAAATTATATGAGCGAGTGTTCATACATTCAAATGGGAGGATACGAGTCATGGCCACCGCCGACCCCAAAAAGGAAAAGAAGAAGCGCAAGAAAAAAGAGTCACTCGAGCATAAGCGCAACCGCATCCTGGTAGCGCTAGGCATTTTTGCCGTGGTGTACGCCCTCGATGAGCTCGGCACCCTCACCGCCGCATTCGGCACCCCGGGCGACATCTACGCCAGCTTTGTGCTGTCCCTCCTGCCGTTTTTGATTGCCGGCTACGACGTACTGCAAAAGGCATTCAATAACATCCGCCGCGGCAAGGCCTTCGACGAGAGCTTCCTCATGGCCGTCGCGACCATCGGCGCGTTTGCCATGGTGCTCTTCCCCGACACCGACCCGCACATGGCCGAAGGCGCCGCTGTCATGCTGTTCTACCAGGTCGGCGAGTTGTTCCAGGCATACGCCGTGGGCAAGAGCCGCAAGTCGATCAGTGCCATGATGGACATCGCGCCCGACTACGCTAACGTCGAGCAAGCCGACGGCACACTCGAACAGGTCTTTCCCGATGACATCGCCGTCGGCACCGTGATCGTGGTCAAGCCCGGCGAGCGCGTGCCTATCGACGGCGTCATCGTCGAGGGCGAAACCCAGCTCGACACCGCCGCACTCACGGGCGAGTCGGTCCCCCGCCCGGCCAAGACCGGCGACGATATCATCAGCGGTTGCATCAACATGACGGGCCTCATCCACGTGCGCACCACCAAGCCCTTTGGCGAGTCAACCGTCGCGCGTGTTCTGGAGCTCGTGGAGAATGCCAGCGAAAAGAAGGCGCGCACCGAGAACTTCATCACGCGCTTTGCCCGCGTCTACACCCCCGCCGTCACTGGCGCTGCCGCGGTGCTCGCGCTTGGCGGCGGCCTGGTGACTGGCGCTTGGTCCGATTGGATCCTGCGCGGCCTGACCTTCCTGGTCGTCAGCTGCCCGTGCGCCCTCGTGATCAGCGTACCGTTGAGTTTCTTTGGCGGCATCGGCGGCGCGTCCAAGCTGGGCGTTCTCATCAAGGGCTCCAACTACCTCGAGACGCTCGCCGACGTGGACACCATCGTCTTCGACAAAACGGGCACCCTCACCAACGGCACGTTCTCAGTCGTCGCGGTGCACCCCGAGGCTGGCTATACCGAGCAGTCGCTGCTCGAAGTCGCAGCCCTTGCTGAGTCGTTCTCCGATCACCCCATCGCGCAGTCCGTGCGCGACGCCTACCAGGGCGAGGTCGACCCCAAGCGCGTGAGCGACTCCGCCAACGACGCGGGCCACGGCGTGACGGCAACCATCGACGGCAAGCACGTCGTCGTTGGCAACGCCAAGATGCTCGCCGCGGCCGGCGTTGAAGCACCGGACTGTGAGGTTGTCGGCACGATCCTCCACGTGCTCGTTGACGGCGTGTACGCCGGCCACATCGTGATTGCAGACACCGTTAAGGCCGATGCGGAGCAAACGATTCGCGACCTGCATGCCGCCGGTATCAACCGCACCGTCATGCTCACGGGCGACCGCGAGGAGGTTGCGGCGTCTGTGGCCAAGCAGCTCGGCCTCGACGAGTTCCACGCGCAGCTGCTGCCGGGCGACAAGGTCGAGCGTGTTGAAGCGCTGCTCGCGGCCGAAAGTGGCAAGGGCAAGCTCGCCTTTGTCGGCGACGGTATCAACGACGCGCCTGTGCTTACGCGCGCTGATGTGGGCATTGCCATGGGCGCCATGGGTTCCGACGCCGCGATCGAGGCCGCCGACGTGGTGCTGATGGACGACAAGCCGTCCGACATTTCCCGCGCTATTCGCGTGGCGCGCAAGACCATGTCGATTGTTTGGCAGAACATCATCTTTGCGCTGGGCATTAAGCTGCTCATCCTTGTGCTGGCAGCGCTGGGCATCGCCAATATGTGGCTTGCCGTCTTTGGCGACGTGGGCGTGGCGATCATCGCCATCCTGAACGCCATGCGCGCGATGGGTGTCAAGAACCTGTAGCGCTCGTGGTCCCTCCGGCCGGGGCCGGGCTTGGTTTTGAAAACGTCCTCGCGCATGAGGCCCGTCTTTCTTGCTCCTGCGGAGCAACGGAAAGGCGGGCCTCGCGCTGCGGAGTGTTTTCAAAACCAAGCCCGGCCCCGGCCTGCATTGACACAGCTGGCGGTTCTTGGGCATCGCTTGCTGGCGGGGTTCCTTTGCTGAAATGGACTTGGCCGAAAGGGCCGCTGGTCCCGGTCGCTGGTTCGCGCTTTGCGTGAACTCCGCGCTACTGTGGGTCAGTTAGGCTTCTGTTGTTGGACCCGCTACATCTTCCCGTCTCAGCATCGATCTTAGCTTCTCGAAGCTCTCCTCGCTCAGGCAGTGCTCCATGTGGCAGCCCTCTTGCGACGCGACCTCGGGCGTTACGCCTGCGTCCTCTAGCAGACCTACAAAAAAGCAGTGGCGCTCCCACATTTGACGGGCAACCTCAAGACCGCGTTCCGTCAGATGCACGTCGCGTTTGCCCATCTCCACGTAGCCGGTGCTCTCCAAGGCCGCCATGGCTTTAGAGACGCTTGCTTTGGTTACGCCCAAGTATTCGGCAACGTCGATCGAGCGCACGATGCCCTGACGTTCCGATAGGACGTAGATCGATTCGAGATAGTCTTCTCCGGATTCACGTAGGGCCATGGGCCGCCTTTCGCGATGATTGCTAGTTAGCCTTTGGATACTTTCCTTGGCTTACTTTACCGCAAAAGTTGACCATGTCTTACTGCATTGACCAAAAAGTTAGCCGCGTTTCACAAAACGTGCGAGATGAAAACAAAATGGGAACGCCCCGCAAGGAGTGTCCCCAGCTGCCGGCAGATAAGGAGCGTCCCCAAGTGCCGGGTCGCAGCTACACGAGGCCAAAGTGCTTCGCGGCGTTGTAGATGCCGTCGTCGTCTACGGCGGTCGTCACGTAGGTCGCTGCGGCCTTCACGGTATCCTGCGCGTTGCCCATGGCCACACTTGTGCCCACGGCCGAGAACATCGACAGGTCGTTCTCGCCGTCGCCAAAGGCGATCGCCTCGCTCGCGTCGACACCCAGGCGCTCCAGCGTCGCTGCCACACCCAGGTCCTTGCCGCCGTTAGCGGGAATAATGTCGCAGAACAGGTCGCACCAGCGCGTGGTGAGCGAATGCGACACGGCGTCGGTCACGATATGCTCGTCGGCCGGATCCACAAAGGCGCAAAACTGGTAGACCGGCGCGTCAAAGGCGTGCTCAAACGGCTCCTCGTGGTAGACAATTCCCGCGTTGCTGCCGGCCGTCACCACGCGCTCGGACAGGCGGTTCACAAACGAGTTCTCGCCCTGCATGCACAGCGAGTCGTAGCGCCCCTGCGCCACCTGGTCCACAATCACCGCGACGTCGTCCGGATCGATCGGGCAGCTGCGGTAAACCCCCTCGGCATCAAAGCAGTGCTGGCCCGAAAGCGTAATGTACGCATCCCAGCCCAGGTCGAACAGCCAGTCCGGCATCTGGTAGATCGGACGGCCCGTGGCGATCACGCACGCAATCCCCTGCTCGCGAAAGCTGTCGAGCACCTGCTGCGCCGACGCCGGAATCCGGTGGGTCTTAAAGCTCAGCAGCGTACCGTCGATATCGAAAAACGCGGCTTTGATCATTCTCGCCTACTCCTCGCCCTCAAGCTTTTCGCTCGCCTCGAGCCACGCCATCTCCAGCTCGTCCATGGCGGCGTGGGCCTCGTCGATCTTTGCCTGCTGCTCGCCCAGCGCCGTGTAGTTGGTGGGATCGACCTGGGCCATGGCGGCCTCGGCCTCCTCCACGCGAGCGCGCTGCGTTTCCATCTTGCGCTCGAGCGAGCTCACCTCACGACGGAGCTTTTGGCGCTCGGCATTGGAAAGGCCGTTGGGCTGACCGCTCGACTTGGGCTTTTCGGCCGCAGCCGCCGCGGCACCGGTGTCGAACGTACCGGTCTTGGCGCTCGGTGCACCCACGGGCTCGCCCTCGGCGGTGGCGTTGCACAGGCGCAGGTACTGGTCGACGCCGCCGGGCATATGCGTCAGGTGGCCGTCGAGCAGCGCCCACTGCTGGTCGGTCACGCGCTCCATCAAAAAGCGGTCGTGCGTCACCAGAATCAGCGTGCCGGGCCAGCCGTCCAGCAAGTCCTCGACAATCGCCAGCATGTCGGTATCCAGGTCGTTGCCGGGCTCGTCCAGGATGAGCACGTTGGGCTCGTCCAGGATCGTCAGCAGCAGCGACAGGCGACGGCGCTGGCCGCCCGAAAGATCGCCGATGCGGCTCCAGAGCTGCTGCGTCGTAAAGCCCAGACGCTCGCAGAGCTTCTCGGGTGAAGTCTCCTTGCCGTCAATGACGTAGTACTTCTTATAGTGGCTGAGCACCTCGCGGATCGTGTCGCCCATGTAGGGTTCGAGCTCCTCGAGCTGCTGCGACAGCACGCCAAAGCGCACCGTCTGGCCGATCTTCACGCGGCCGCGCAGGGGCGCGATCTTGCCCTGGATCACGTCGAGCAAAGTCGACTTGCCGGCGCCGTTCTCGCCCAAAAGACCATAGCGGTCGCCCGCACCAATGAGCCAGGTCACGTCGTTGAGCACCTGCTTGGGCGCGCCATCGGTATCCGCATAGCCGGCGTCCACGTCGACCACATCGATAACCTGCTTGCCCAGGCGGCTCACGGCCAGGCGCTTGAGCTCCAGCTCGTCACGCACGGGCGGCACGTCGGCGATCAGCTCGCGAGCGGCATCCACGCGAAACTTGGGCTTGGTGGAGCGCGCCTGGGCACCGCGGCTCAGCCACGCGAGCTCCTTACGTGCCATGTTGCGACGGCGTTCCTCGGTAACCGCGGCCATGCGGTCGCGTTCCACGCGCTGCAGGATATATGCCGAATAGCCGCCCTCGAAGGGATCGACCTGGCCGTCGTGAACCTCCCACATGCTGGTGCAGACCTCGTCCAAGAACCAGCGATCGTGCGTGACCACGAGCATCGCGCCCTGACCGCGCTGCCAGCGGGCCTTTAAGTGACGCGCAAGCCAGTTGATGGTGCGCATGTCCAGATGGTTGGTGGGCTCATCGAGCATGAGCACGTCATAGTCGCCGATCAGCAGGCGCGCGAGGTCCACGCGGCGGCGCTGACCGCCCGAGAGCTCGCCTACCATGCCCTCCCAGGGCACATCGCTAATGAGGCCGGCGAGGATCTGGCGCGTACGGGGGCTCGACGCCCACTCATACTCGGGCGTGTCGCCCACGACGGCATGATGCACGGTATCGGTGTCGACAAGCTGGTCCTTTTGGCCGAGCAATCCGATCGTCGTGCCGCGGCGGTGCGTCACGCGGCCGTCGTCGGGTTCCAGCGTGCCGGCGAGCACGCTCAGCAGCGTCGACTTGCCGTCGCCGTTTTTGCCGACAATACCAATACGGTCGCCCTCGTCCACGCCGAGCGTCACGCTATCGAAAATATGCTTGGTGGGAAACTCTAGGCTGACGGAATCGCATCCCAAAAGAATCGCCATATGCCCTGCTCCTTCGTAGAAATTCAACGTTCTCCATGATAGCGAAAACCACCACAAAGGGGACGGGCGCCTTCGTGGTGGTTTTGGGCAAGCGCACCAGCACACGACACAAAAAGGCGGGCCATCTCCCGCAAGAGATGACCCGCCTCTCCAATCAGTCCCGCGGCAACCGTGGCCGCCGCGGGCCTCAAGCATGTCCCGGACTAGGAGAACATGCCGGTGAGGTAATCATTCAGCCGCTTATCCTTGGGCCGTTGGAAAATCTCGTCGGTCTCGTCGTACTCGACCATATCGCCCATGTAGAAAAACGCCGTGCGGTTGGACACGCGCGACGCCTGCTCCATGTTGTGCGTCACGATGACGATGGCGCGGTCGGCCACGATCGACGACATGAGGTCCTCGATCGCCAGCGTCGAGATGGGGTCGAGCGCCGAGCAGGGCTCGTCAAACAGGATTACGTCGGGGTTGAGCGCCAGCGTGCGCGCAATGCACAGACGCTGCTGCTGACCGCCCGAAAGCGCGTAGGCGCTCTTGTCGAGCTTGTCTTTGACCTCGTCCCACAGCGCGGCGCCACGCAAGCTCTCCTCGACCATGCGGTCGAGCTCGTCACGGTCGGTGATGCCGTGGCGCTTGGGCGCAAAGGTGATGTTGTCGCGAATGGACTTGCGGAAGGGGTTTGGCTGCTGGAACACCATGCCGATGGAGCGACGCAGCTCGTACGTGTTCTCGGTCTTGGTGTTCACGTTGCGCCCGCGGTAGTTGATCTCGCCCTCCACGCGACAGCGGCGAATCTCGCGATTCATCAGGTTGAGGCTACGCAAGAAGGTCGACTTGCCGCAGCCCGAAGGCCCGATGAGCGCCGTGATCTCACCCTTGTGGAAGTCGAGCGACGTATTGTGCAGCGCATGGTGGTCGCCATAGTACACGTTGACGTCCTTGGCGGAGAGCACGACCTCGTCGCTCACGGCCTTGCCGCTCACGCGCACGCGCCTCTCGCTCTCCCCCACGCTCGACAGAAAGTCCTGGGGGGTGTCGGACGTGGCCGCCTCGGTTGCGGGCGTTGCATTCATATCGCTCATTCGGCCGTCATCTTCCTTGCCAGTTGCTTGCCCACGATACGGGCGACTACGTTAAACAGCAGCACGCAAATCATCAGCAGTGCCGCGGTGCCCCAGACGATCTGCTGGGCCTCGGGGCTGCCCTCGCCATAGATCTTGTAGATGTGCACGGCCAGCGACTCGCCGGGACGGAACACGTTCCAGGCGCAGGTGGGGCTCGACAGGTTAAAGCTCAAGAAGTTGAGGCGGACCGGCGAGCTCATGCCCGAGGTAAAGAGCAGCGCCGCGGCCTCGCCAAACACGCGGCCGGCCGAAAGCACGATGCCGGTCACGATGGCGGGCATGGCCTCGGGAATCAGGATGTGCAGTGTGGCCTCCCAGCGAGTGAGGCCCATGGCCAGGCACGCATCGCGCTGGGCTTGCGGCACGTCCTCGAGTGCCTGCTGGATCACGCGCACCAGGATGGGGATGTTGAACATGGTAAGCGCGACGGCGCCGGAGATGATGGAGTACTTCCAGCCCAGCTGCACCGAGAACACCAGAAAGCCGAACATGCCCACGACAATGGAGGGCAGCGAGGACAGCGTCTCGATGGCGGTGGAGGCGATGTCGCGAATGGGACCGTCGGGCGCGTATTCAACTAGGAAGACCGCGCCGCCCAGGCTGATGGGCACCGAGATGATCAGGGTAATCAGCAGCAGATAGAACGAGTCGAACAGCTGGTAGAGCACGCCGCCCTGCGTTCCGTTGGCGCGTGCGGGCTGCGTGAGAAAGCCCGGCTGGAACAGCGTCGAGATACCCTCGAACAGGATGTAGGCCACCATGGAGACGACGATAAGCATGACGATGGCGACAATCGCCGTCAGCATGCCCGTGGCGATACGGTCTTGCCTTTGGACACGCCCGAGTCTCGCCTCGTCGATATGGATGCGCGTGCTAGCCACGAGCCTTCGCCCCCTTGCGGCCAATGAGATGGATGATCAGGATAAAGATGAGGCTCATGCCCATCAGCAGCAGGCCGAGCGCCCACAGGACGTCGTCCTGGGCCGAGCCCTCGGCATAGACCGCCATGGACGTGGTGAGCGTGGTGGTGATGGTAGACGCCGGCGACAGCAGCGACGTCGGCATGGCCTCGATGCCGCCAATGACCATGCGCACGGCGAGCGTCTCGCCAAAGGCGCGGGTCATGCCAAGGATGACTGCGGTCATGAGCGACGGCATGGCGGACTTGAGCACCACGTGCCAGATGGTCTGCCAGCGGGTGTAGCCCAGCGCGAGCGAACCCTGGCGGTAGCTATCGGGCACGGCGCGCAGGCCATCGACCGAAAGCGTGGTCATCGTCGGCAGAATCATGACGGCCAGCACGATGGCGCCGGGCAAGATGCCCAGGCCTGTGCTCACGTGGAAAACGCTCTTCATAAGGCCGACGACCACGTGAAAACCGATCAGGCCAAAGACGACCGAGGGAATACCGGTCAAAAGCTCAATGAGCGGCTGAAAAACCTTGGAGCCAAACTTAGGCTGGATCTCGACCGCAAAGATGGCAGAGCCGATGGCGATGGGCAGTGCGATGAGCGTGGAGAGCACCATGACCGCAAACGAGGTGACGATCAGGGGAAGGGCGCCAGTGTAGGGCAGGCCGTTTTCGGCCGTGTTGGCCAGGTCCCACTTGGTACCGGTAAAAAACTCGACGATCGAGACGCCGTCCTTGAAAAAAGCCGAGAGGCCCTTTTGGGCGACCATAAAGATGAGCGCGGCAACGACAAGCGTCACGAGCGCTACGCACGCACCCGTGACGCCCAGGCCCACGTTCTCAAGCTCGCGCTTTGGCAGCTGTTTTGCCATTGCAAACCTTTCCGGGGGCGATTACTTATTTAGCGGAGACCTTGCCACTGGCGTCCTTGACGACCTTCATGGCAGAAACGGGAATAAAGCCCTGCTCCTCGACGAGCTTGCCCTGGACGTCGTCGGAAAGCATGAACTCCAGGAAGGCCTTGGTGGCCTCGTCGGCGTCCTTAGCACAGTACATGTGCTCGGTCGCCCAGATCTTGAAGGAGTCGTCGGTGACGTTTGTGCTCTTGGGCTCGACGCCCTCGACCATGATGGCGTTGAACTTGGAGTCATCGAAGTGCGAGAAGTCAAGGTAGGAGATGGCGTTGTCGGTGCTGCCCATCTGAGTCTGGACATCGCCGGACTTGTCGAGCTCGGCGTCGCCCTTAAAGTCGACGGCCTCGTCGCCAAAGACGGCGGCCTCGAAGGTGGCGCGGGTGCCGGAGCCGGCCTTGCGGTTGAGAACGACGATCTTGGCGTCGTCGCCGCCGACCTCCTTCCAGTTGGTGATCTGGCCGGAGAAGATGCCCTTGAGCTGCTCGAGGGTCAGGTCGTCGACTGTCACGTTCTTGGAGACGACGGGGCCCATGCCCACGACAGCGACCTCGTGATCGACGAGGTTCTTGACCTGATCGGCCTCGAGCTTGGTCTCGGCGAAGACATCGGAATTACCGATGGTGACGGTGCCGGCGGCGACAGCGGTCAGGCCCTTGCCCGAACCGTTGCCCGAACCGGAGACGGAGACGTCGGGGTTGGCATCCATAAACTTCTCGGCAGCAGCCTCGACGAGAGCCTGGAACGAGGAGGCGCCGTCGTAGGTTACCTCGCCCGAGACGGACTCGGCAGCAGCGGCGCTGCCCTCAGCAGCGGTGTTGGCGGCGTTGGAGCCGCCGCAACCAACGAGACCGAGACCGACGATGCTGGCAAGACCACCAGCGAGGCCGAGGAACTGACGACGAGAATAAGCCTGATCGAGCATGATCTTCCTTTCATACATGCGACTCGCGGGCACCCTGCCCGCTTTGCTGTTTGGAAAGATACGGCCCCGACCGGGCAGCGCCCGCGCCAACTGCGGTTTTTTACGGGCATCTGATAGACCCTTACCGCAAGCTCTGTCCAGCCTTTACAAACGGATAACAATCCCCACCCAAGCATGGCGCACCTTTTACACCAATAAAAACAAAGTTGCGGTGAAATAGTTCCTGCTTGGCCATCAAATGGCCCATTTTAGGAACTATTCCACCGCAACTTAGATTGGGAAACCGCGAAACCTTAAAGCTCTAATTCATTCAAACGGAGGATCGCCACGATATAAATCTTGAGCGCCTGCTTGAGCTGTTCCTCGTTGGCGCACTCGTTGGGGCCGTGCATCTGGCCGCCCCACGCGGGCAGCTCCAGGCCGGTCTCCTCGGGGCCAAACGACACGGCGCGGGCAAAGTTGCGCGCGTACGTGCCGCCGCCCATGGCAAAGGGCTCAGCATGCTTGCCCGTAAACTCGTTATAGGTATCGATAAGCGCCTTCACGGCCGGATCGTCGGCAGAGACCGAGAACGGCACCTTGGCACGACCCACACGGCACGTCACGCCAAAGCGGCCCACGAGCGGCTCGAGCTGCTCGCGGATGGTATCGGCACTCGTGCTGTCGGGGAAACGCACGTCAATGACCTGCTCAATGTGGCCATCCACCACGCGGATGACGCCGGGGTTGCACGTGAGCGGGCCAAACGCCGCGTTCGTCGCATCGATTCCCAAGCCGCGACCATAGGCATCCGCGTGCACAAAGGCCAAGAATTTGACGAACTCGTGCTCGGCAGGCGTCAGCAAGCGCTCGTCACGGGCGCCAAACGTGTCCTCGGCCTCGCGCAGATACGCCACGATCAGACCGACGGCATTGATAGTGCCCTCGGGCATTGAAGCATGGCCACCAATACCGTGGGCGAAAATCTGCGCATGCCCGTTATCGAGTGCTGTGATCTCCAGGCGGTCAGCGTTCTCGACCGGGGCAGGCAGCTCATCGGCGGCAATCGCAAGCTCGCAAATAGACTGCGACGGAATGGCGTTGCTCGCCTCGGCACCACTCCACGACACGATGCGCCCGCCGTCGATCTTGGAGCTCACAAACGTCGCCCCAAACTGACCCTTCTCGGCATTGCAGACCGGGAACTCGGCATCGGGCGTAAACAGAAAGTCGGGGTTCGCGTGGTTCTCCAGATAATGGTGAACGTCGGACATGCCCACTTCCTCATCGCAGCCCAGCAGCGCGCGGAAGGTGTAGCGCGGGGTAATACCGTGCTTGAGCAGATAGGCGCCGGCGTAGAGCGACAGCACGGCAGGACCCTTGTCGTCGATAACGCCGCGGCCGAGCAGCCAGCCCTCGCGACGCTCCATCGCAAACGGGTCGGTGTTCCAGCCGGGGCCGGCGGGCACCACGTCCACATGGCAAATGGTCGCGAGCTGCTTGTCACCGCGGCCCGGGATATCGGCAATGCCCACATAGCCCTCGTCGTCGCTCGTCTGGTAGCCGAGCTTTTGCGCAATGCCGAGCGCGCAATCGAGCGCGTCACGGACCGGGCGGCCAAACGGCGCGCTGGGCTCTGCATCGGCAGAAACTGCCACGGACGGATAACTCACCAGCTGCTCAATATCGGCGACGACATCTTCCCAGACCTCGTCGACATACTCAGCGACGCTCTGCTCCACCTGATTCATGGACGACCTCCTTACCAATGAGCGGCAGCGTGCCCGCCCCTCACATCACATACTTATATAGCGAAAAGTTTAGCAAGCTCGGCCACCGAGTGCACCACCGCATCGGCGCCCGCGGCCTCATGCTCACCCGGCGCCGCTGCGCCCGAATAGATGCCGACGCACGGCACGCCCATCGCGTGCGCGCCCTCCACATCGTTAAAACGGTCGCCAATCATCACGGCCTCGTCGGCAGTCGCGCCAAGCGCCGCCAGGGCGTCGCGGACCGAATCGGCCTTGGTCTCGCGTCCCTGAGGCGGATTCATGCCAACCACGGCTTCGAACTGGCAAAGCCCCAGCTCATGCACCATGTCAATACACTTCGCCTCCATGCGAGACGTCGCCACGGCCATACGCTTGCCCTGGGCGGCCAGCCCGTCGAGCAGCTCGGGGATCCCATCGAACACTGGGTACTCTTCCGGTCCTAGCTCGTCAAAAAAGGCACGGTACTCGTCGGCCACCACGAGAGCCTCCTCGCGCGTAAAGCCGTAAAAGTCGTGGAAGCTCTTCCACAGCGGAGGCCCGATCATGCGGCGCAGGTCACCCATCCGCGCCTCCGAAAACCCGCGCGCAGCCAGCGTCTTGCGCGTCGAGGTCATCACTGCCCGACCCGTATCGGCCACCGTGCCGTCAAAATCGAACAGCACAACCGGCCGCTCGCAAAGTTGCAATGCCGCCATCGGCACCCCTCTTCCCCAGTTGATGATTTCCACACCACCGCTTCAAACTGTTGACTATTCAACAATTGAACCTAGCAATGTAGAGCAACTCCACTATACTTGTCGCACTTTGCTTTCAGAAGGCGGCGCTGCCGCGCCCCAACGAAAGGTGCAATTATGTCTTTTGCCATCATAACCGACTCCACGTCGGACATCTCCCCCGCCCGCGCCCAAGAGCTCGGCATTTACGTGATTCCGCTGCATGTGATTATCGAGGGCGAGGACCTGCTCGACCAGGTGCAGATTACCGCCGAGGAATACGTCACCCGCATGGCCGGCGCCGAGCAGTTGCCGCACACCTCGCAGCCGAGCGCCGGCGAGTTCAAGGCACTCTTTGACCGCATGCGCGCCGATGGCCACGATAACGCCATCTTCATCTCGCTGTGCAGCGAGTGGTCCGCCTGCTATTCCAACGCATGTCTGGTCGCCGAGACCCACGAGCTCGACGTGCGCTGCATCGATTCGCGCACAGGCTCGGGTGCCGAGGGCCTGCTGGTGGAGTACGCGCTCGCCATGCGCGAGGACGGTCGCAGCCTGGACGAGACCGAGGCGCAGATCCGCGCGACGCTACCCGACGCACACCTGCTGCTGATTCCTCGCACGCTCGAGAACCTGGTCAAAAACGGCCGCGCCCCCAAGCTCGCCGGCCAGCTGACGCAGATGCTCAACATTCGCCTGGCCGTTTCGCCGGAGTGGAAATCGGGCGAGATCAAGGCCATCAAAAAGGGCCGCGGTGCCAAGCGCATCGTTGCGAACACCATGGCCGATTGCCTCGCATTTTTGGCGGAGCATCCGGGCTCAAGCGTGCGCGTGCTCACGACCGGCGCCGCCGAGGAGCAGGAGCTCGTCAGCCAGGCGCTCGCGGGCCAGGACTACGCCGATGCCGGCACCGGCCCCATCGGCTGCACCATCGCCACCCACGTAGGCGTCGACGCCATCGCCATCAGCTACTGCCCCCGCTACCAACCTGCCAATTAGGGACAGGTTTATTTTGGCAGGTTTTATCTGGGCAAACGTTAAACGGTAACAAGGCTTGCCTGGCAAGATCGGACATGCCAAAGCCGTCGAACAACCGAAGTACACCCAGCCACAACAAAGCCATCACGCCGACGCGCCGCAACTCAAGGCGCGCCGGCGTCTTTTTAGGAGTCGCGGCGGAAAAGGGGCCGTTTTAGCCAAAAGGCCGCGAAACGCTTCCCATTACGCCGCAACTTCATTGCCGCCCAACCAGCCAATCGAGAAATTGGCGGCGATCGATGCTTTGTCCAACCCCCTTGCGATACCCTCTGGGCAAAAAATGGCAAATATGAGTACTGTTACCAGTTTAGTAACAGCGCAATCTGGCTGAATTTGCCATCTTCTGTCAATTCCGAGCGTCATAAAGTCCCGAATCGTCATATTTAGAGGGTTGATTCTATCCAATCCGAATCGATTGGTCTTAAATACTTTCCAGATGATATGTTACTGCTCAAACCACAGTACTCATATTTACCATTTTTTGCCCACAGGGTCTATTCGAGGATAGTTTCCTGCGCCTCCAGCCCACCTCATGGCCGCCAAAACCCATTCAGCAACAGCTACCGCACATTTTGACACCAGCCAAACACCACTCACGGAGGTGTACTCCGCTATCGCCGAACCAAAATCAGAGTCGAGTCCCTTAAAAATCAAAATAACGTACCCTCATTTCAATGAACTCCGACAAGAACGGCATTTACATGAGCACCGTCACGCATCAATACGCCCTCATCGGGGGCACGCTATTCCAATTCAAGAAAACCGTCGCCCATGTATCGGAGCCGCACAGCCAAATCGTCATCTGCGGCAACGGTCCAGACATCCGTTACGCAACACTGGAAGAATGGGAGAAAGCTGGCGAATCTTTCGATAGACGGGCACAGGTCGAGGGAATCGTCACCAGTGCGAGCACAGCGCGCGACAAATTGGAACTCTTTCGCAATCTCTTTACTGGCCGCAAAGATGTTTACGCTCATGGGTACCGCAGAAAAGACGGGGGAATCGGCTATACACCAGCCTGCGCAAATGAGTGGAAGGCAGGCATTTGCCCCAAACTAAATCGTCAGAAAACCAAATGCGCGGAATGCGGCAACCGCATCTTCCCCGAGCTGAGCGATGCCACGATCATCGCCCATTTCAAAGGCAACGACGACAGGCTCCGAGACGTCATAGGTCAATACGTTCTCGATAGTGACAGCAACACAAAAGTCCTGGTCATCGACTTTGACGGATCCGATTGGAAAGAAGCGACAAACGCCATTCGGCTTGTCGCAAAAAACCATGGAATCGATGCTGCAGTCGAGCGATCGAGATCAGGTAACGGCGCACATGTCTGGTTTTTCTTCCTAGAGCTCACCAGCGCAAAGATCGCACGAGAATTTGGAAGCAGCCTTATCACCGAAGCGGCGGCGCTCAACAAGACAATCACCTTTGAAGCTTTTGACCGGATGCTGCCCGCGCAGTCCACCATTCCTGAGGGCGGCTTCGGAAATCTCATAGCACTGCCTTTTCAAGGAAAAGCGCAGCGAAAAGGGAACAGTGTATTTGTTGACGAGCAATTTGAGCCCTTTCCCGATCAATGGCTTTACCTTTCGCAAATTCAGCTGATTCCACATGCAACGGTGCAAAATCTGATCGAAAGCATCGACAATAAACCGCATGGAATATCAGCTGCAGTGGCGGGAAACACCGCCGCGCCACATTCTCAGAGGCCGCGAAAGCGGCTTCCGCTCGCGCCGCAGGACTTCCCGTCATCGCTACCCGTCACGCAAGCCGATATGCTCTACATAACCGAAAAATCTCTGAGCCCGGCCGCCCAGATGGAGGTTCGCAGGCTTGCAACATTTGCCAACCCGGAATTCTTCCGTGCCCAATCAATGCACCAATCGGTATTCGGCAAACCGCGGTACATAGACCTCAGCGAACTTAGAGATGGCTGCGTTGCGATTCCCAGAGGCTGTAAAGCACAACTCGAGCGGCTGCTTCAAGAAGCCGGCGCTTCTGCTCACTATTCAGACAAGCGCATGTCGGGCAATCCAATTGTGATGACATTTAAAGGGGCTCTTCGCCCTGAACAGCAAATTGCCGCCGAACAGATGCTCAACTGTGAAGACGGGATCATGTCCGCGCCGACGGGTTTCGGGAAAACCGTCATTGGAGCCTATCTTATTGCTGCCATCGGTCTTCCAACGCTTGTCATCGTTCCCAAGACTGCGCTCATTGCCCAATGGAAATCCCAGCTCGAACGGTTTATCGACATTACGGATAACAGAAAGCCAGTTCGAACCCCAAAAGGACGAATCAGTAAAAGGCAGCCTCCGCTCATTGGCCAAATCGGAGGAGGCAAAACCGCCATAAGCCATCTCATCGACATTGCTTCATTCCAGTCTTTGTCCAGCAAGGACCCCCAGACCGGAGAACCAATAGCCAAGGAGTTCGTTCGTGATTACGGCCTCATCATCTGTGATGAATGTCACCATGCAGCCGCACCACAGCTTGAGCTCGTCCTCAAGTCCGCTCCAGCCAAATATGTATACGGCCTTTCCGCGACGCCCGAACGCTCGGACGGACTCACGCGAGCACTCTCAATGCTCTGCGGCCCGCTTCGCCATGTCATTGATCCAAAAACGCAAGCAATCCAACAGGGAATTCAGCGCGTTGTTAGGCCGCGTTTTACCGGAGTTCGACTACCCGCCTACGAACCAGGGGCGTCCTTTAATCAAGTTCTCGATCTCCTGTGTGCGCACACAGCGAGAAACGAAGCGATTGTCGACGATGCCCTCGAGACCGCGTCAAACGGTCGACATCCGCTTGTGCTATCCAAAAGGAAAAAACATGCCGAAGAGCTATGTAGACTGCTTCAAAGCCGCGGACACGAACCTATACTCTTAACCGGAGAAATCGACGCCAAAGAAAGAAAGGCAATACTGAACAGCCTTCCCGGCTTCGAGCATGAGCATCGAATTATCATCGCAACCGAAAGCCTTCTGAGCGAGGGTTTCGACCTGTCTTACCTTGACACTCTGCTCATTGCCACACCGATATCTTGGGACGGCAGCATAACGCAGCAGGCAGGCAGACTACATAGAAGTCACGAGGGCAAGCAGCGGGTTGAGATATTCGACTATGTTGATTTGTCGATACCCATGCTCGCGCGTATGTACCAGAAGAGACTCAAGACCTACGCAAAGCTAGGGTATGAAGTCTTTGCAGCAAATGACAACAAACGGGCCGATCAAAACATCCTCGTTAGGCCGGCAAGGGCCGTGGAGGCCTTAGCGGATGACATCGCGCGCGCAACGAAAAGCATTTTTATTGCCGCGCCCTACGCATCCGCTGCATGCCTCGCAAAGCTCGCTGCCGTACTCACAGGCGCCGCCGCCCGTGGGATTGCCCTTGAGATTTTAATTGCCTCGACTCCGCACAATGACGTGAAAGCGATTTTTACCGAGATAAACGTCGACTATTCCATCAAAGACGAAGGGCGCCTGTGCGCGTCAGTAATTGACGAGGAAACCGTCTGGTACGGAACCATTCCATTACTGGCCTTTCCTAAGAAAGAGGACTGCAGCATCCGTTTCAAAAGCAGCGAAGTTGCAGCCGAGCTTTTAAGCGAAATCCAGCGAAGAGGAGAACCGGAGGTCGCAGCCACGAACGGGACGTCTCCAACAGTTACGGTGGAATAGGGGCCGTTTTTGGCCAATCGGCCGCGAATCAATCCCTATCCCCTGCGAATCATAAGCGAGCAATCAGCCCTGCGGGCCCTGAAACAGCTCCTCATGCGAGCCCATTCTGACCAGTCGGATCACAGGATTAGTCTTATACGGCAAGTAGAGCACGACCACATCGACCAAGCCATCGGATAGATGGAAATCGATGTGGCCGTTGTAGTTTCCGCCCGGGTTTGAAAGCTCATGGGCGCCATATTCCGCGGGAAGCGAGCCGCGAGCTGCAAGCTCTGCGACCGCCGCCCTAAACTCGGTTTTTAACTGCGGATGCATGCGCATCGTTCGTTTGTAGTCCGCCTTAAATTGAGCCTCGACTTTAATCTCGAACATCGCTAGTCCTCATCGAGGAATGACATAAGCTCATCAGCGTTGTTGAATGACGGACTATCGTCCAGCAAAATCCCCAACTCATGAGCCTCGGCAATCACCATGGAACGCCTCGTTGCCTCATTGGGAACTTCGGATCGACCAACAATCTCAAAAGGAATCTTTCGTTGATTTACCAGCTGCCGAACAGCAAGGTTGAGATACGAATTGAGACTCAGACCAACCGTATCCAAGAACTCAGTCGCCTGTTCCTTGAGCCCCTCTTCGATGCGAACCGTCGTAGGCTTAACCGTTGCAGTAGACATACGCGACCTCCTCGCCTCGTCTTTTGCATCAGTATACCCAGTTTAGATGGCATACTGATGTTAAATAGCATCAGTATGCCGTTCACATTACTATAACAACAGTCACAGCACCCTACATCAGCCCACTCAGGGCAATGTCGACGGCCTCGTTGAGGTCGTCGGTGATGTGCACAAGCTCCGGATCGAGCGGGCTAATCATATCGGCGTCCATCACCGGGCCGTTGAGCCAGTCGAACAGACCCTGTCAGTACTCGGTGCCCACCAGCACGAGCGGCATGCGCTTTACCTTGTGCGTCTGCACCAGCGTGAGCACCTCGAACATCTCGTCGAGCGTGCCAAACCCGCCGGGAAACACAATGGCGCCCGAGCTGTATTTGACGAACATAGTCTTGCGCACAAAGAAGTAACGGAAGTCCATGCCAAGGTTCACGTATTTGTTGAGCCCGTGCTCGTGCGGAAGCTCGATACCCAAGCCGACCGACTTGCCGTTGACACTCGCCGCTCCCCTGTTAGCCGCCTCCATGACGCCGGGACCGCCGCCGGTGATGACCGCCACGCCGCGCTGGGCGATCTTGCGACCGACCGTGCGCGCGGCCTTGTAGAGCGGATCGGTCTTGGGCGTGCGGGCGCTGCCGAAGATGGTCACTGCAGGACCAAGCTCGGCAAGCGCGCCAAAACCATCGACAAACTCTGCCTGAATGCGCAGCACGCGCCACGGATCGGCATGCAGCCAGTCGGTCGACTCCTCGGGCGCCAGCAAGTTGGCATAGGTGTTGTCCTTAGGAATCATGGGGCCGCGCATGACCACGGGGCCGCGGCGGTACGTCTCGTCGTAGGCAGGCTCGCCCTCGACGTTTTCATTCTTAATCATGGGTACTCCTATCGAGAAAAAGAAAAACGGGCGGGGTCGACGCCATGCGCCAAACACCCGCCCGAACATCAACTATTCGGTATGGTACCCACGATGCATCAAGTGCTTGCAAGCTATCGGTCATCGGTCGCGCAGACGGTGTTAGCGAACGTGATGACCGGCCGGCGCTCGTCCCTTGCCGTTGCCCGCGCTTTGCAAGCGCCCGCGCCGCTCTTAGTAGTCCACCGCCGCAGGGCTGTTCATCCAGTCGCTCACAAACGCGCCGTAGCGGCCCTCGATAATGGCCTGACGGGCACGCTGCATAAGGTTGAGCAGGTAGTAGATGTTGTGCATCGACAGCAGAATACCGCCGAGCATCTCCTTCTGCGTGACCATGTGACGGATGAGCGCGCGGCTGTAGCCGCCCGTGCACACCGGGCAGGTGCAGGTGGGGTCGATGGGGCCGTCGTCGTGCGCAAAGCGCGCGTTGCGGAAGTTGAGGCGACCCTCGCTCGAAAACGCGGTACCCATGCGGCCAGTGCGCGTCGGCAGCACGCAGTCGAACATGTCGATGCCCACGCCAACGCCGCGCACGAGCGTGGTAGGGTTGCCGACGCCCATGAGGTAGCGCGGCTTGTGCTTAGGCATGTACTCGGAAACCAGCGGCGCCAGCGTCTCGAACATGGTCTCATGGTCCTCGCCCACCGAGTAGCCGCCGATGCCGTAGCCGGGGAAGTCGCCGCACTCCTCCAGGTGGCGCAGCGATCGCAGGCGCAGATCCAGATGCATGCCACCCTGAACGATGCCAAAAAGTGCCTGGTCATCACGGGTATGAGCCTTGTAGCAGCGCTCGGCCCACATGCTCGACAGCTCCACGGCGCGCTCGACATAGGCACGCGTGGCAGGATAGCCGGGGCATTGGTCGAGCTGCATGCAGATGTCGGAGCCGAGCTTCATGGCGATTTCCATGTTGTCCTCGGGCGTCCAGAACACGTGGCGGCCGTCGTAATCGTTGACGATAAAGCGCACGCCCTCGTCGGTGAGCTTGACGGCGTCGTTGTGGCTGAAGACCTGGAAACCGCCCGAGTCGGTGAGGATGGGGCCGTGCCAGTTCATGAACTTGTGCAGTCCGCCCAGCTCGGCGATGGTGTCCTCGCCGGGACGCATGGACAGGTGATAGGTATTGGCAAGCACGATCTGGGCACCGAGCTGCTTGACGGTCTCGGTGGGAATACCCTTGACGTTTGCCTTGGTGCCCACGGGCATAAAAATCGGCGTCTCGATGTCGCCGTGCGGGGTATGCAGCACGCCGGCGCGCGCGTGCGTGGTCGGGTCCTCGGCGATAAGGTCGAATTTAAAGAGGCTCTGGTCCATAAACTGGAACTCCTTGGTTGCGGTTCATACGCAGACCATTATACGAGCAACCATCGAACCGCACCGACTCGACAGAAACTGGCGCATTAAACGACTAGTCGTTGGGGACAGTCTTCGCAGCCATCTTGCAAAGGAGTGTCCCAATCTGCCGGCACTCAGGGACTGTCCCCAAGTGCCGACAAGAGTGTCCCTTTCGACTAGTCATTTAAGAACACCCCCAACGGCTACCCATGAGAGGCCTTCTGTCAACAACACAAACGCCGATGCTATGGCACCGACAGCGAAAACCCGCCAGAGCGAGCAAGGTGCCTTGAAACGAGGCGGCATTGATCTTTCGATCATGCCGCCGAAGTTGAAAGGCAGATTGCCGCTCTGGCGGGTTTGCAGCGTCAACTGGTTACGCGGTTCGTAGAACCGCGTAACTGTTAGGGCCGCTGGCCCATGCCGCCCTCGAGGGTGACGGTCTCGCCGTTCATATACTTAAAGTCGGGGCCGCAGAGCTGAACGACCACGCGGCCGATCTCCTTCTCGACGTCGCCGTAGTGGCCCGCCGGCGGCATGTGGACGTTGGCCTTGAACGCCTCGGGATAGGCATCCTGGAAGTTCTCGAGCGCAGCGGTCCAAGCAAGCGGGCAAACGATATTGACGTTGATGCCGTCCTTGCCCCACTCGTTGGCGGCGACGCGAGTCAGGCCGCGGATGCCCTCCTTGGCGGCAGCATAGCTGCACTGGCCGTAGTTGCCAAACAGGCCGGCGCCCGAAGCAAAGTTGACCACGGAGCCCTTGGTCTCCTTCAGGTGCGGATAGGCCTTCTGCATGTACAGATAGGTGGCATACAGACCGGAATAAATGGCCAGGTTAAACTGATCCATGGTGTGGTCGGCGATGGTCACACCCGAGGCGCTGGCCTGAGCGTTGTTGACGACGGCGTCGATACGACCGAACTCCTCAATCGCCTTGTCGATAACGTTCTGCACGACGGCCTCGTTGTCCTGGCCGGCGGAGACATCGGCCTGAACAGGAAGAACCTTGACGCCGTACTCAGCCTCGAGAGACTCCTTGGCGGCCTCGAGCTTGGCGACGTTGCGGCCAGTGATGACGAGGTTCGCGCCCTCCTTGGCAAAAGCGATATCGATGCCGTAACCGATGGAGCCAGCGGAGCCGTCCTTGAGCGTGGCCTTGCCGCCGCCGGTGACGATCACGGTCTTACCAGTGAAAAGTCCCATACAAAGTCCTTTCAAATCGCGACGGGCCCGCCCGTCGACTGCGCGCATCCAACTTCACGCGCCAAAAGCTGACATGCAACTTTAGCGGGTTCAAGTGAAAAATAAAGCCCATGGCAGGCGAACGGTGCAACGTCTTTCGGCGAAGGGAATGTCAAGTAAAAATTGGATAGAGCGACCGAGTTTTTGTTAACGCAACGAGTCATCGAACACGTTTTGAAACTTTGCTGCGGGGCGCGGGATGTCGGCGCGAGACTTTATCATAGGGTGACGAACAACGATGAGGAGCACATGCCTATGACAGACGAGCTGGACCCCCAGACTCAACAGCATATTGATAATTCCGCAGACACCATTGACGACTGCGATACTTCCACCAGAAGCGATGGCGGCATTGATGCCGCTGTCGAGGAGGCTCCTGCCGCCGCAGACGAGGCCGCAGACGCAAATGTCGCCGCAGAGCAAGACAAAGAAGAGCAGCTAGAGCAGCCGGACCCGAGCGATACTGAGCCCAAGGCTGAGAACGCTCCGCAAGCAGCGGGCCCCATCGAGGTGTCTTCGGAAGAAGAGCTCGACGCCGTCATGGACTCCATGATGGATGCCGTCAAAGCGATGAAGGACGCTGTCGCCGATGCCGACGTTGACGCCGAAGAGGAAGAGGCTGCCGAGGCCGCCTCGACCTTTGTACCCGGCGAGACCCCCGTTGCCGATCAGGGCAGCACTATGCCCTCGTTTCTGCAGCTCGAGCATCCCACGATTGGCGCGGACGCCGTCGACCCGCATGCAGCGGGCTTTTCCGTGATCGAAGGCGGCACCGGCAATATCGCCGCGCCGCAGACTGCCGATACGAATGCCGCCGAGGCCGCGCACCCGACCACCTCGCATGCCCCCGCCACGAGCCGCGACCTGGGGAGCGCCGTCTCAAACACCGCTAACGCCGTGGGCACTTTTATCGCCCAGGGCGCGTCGGCCATGCGCGAGATGAACGCCGCAAAGAAGGCACTCGCCGATGCCCGCGCCCACCTGTCCGAGCTTGAGCAGCGCATCGCCGACCAGGCAGAGGAGCTCGAGACGCGCCAGGACATCGCAGGCCGCTACGATCAGATCATCGCCGACCAGCGCCAGGCAATCGCCACGGCACAAAAGACCGCTGCGGCAGCTGAAATTAACCGTGATGCCCATGCCGCCAAAGCGACGGAGCTCAAGGGCCAGCTCGAGCAAATGAAAGCAGAGGACGATGCGACCGAACTCCGCCTGAAGGCTGCACTCGACGCCGCGGAAGCCCGCGAGGCGAGTTCACGCGAGACCGGCAACCGCCTGGTTCGTCGACTCGAAGATTCCAAGCGCATCCGCGACAAAGTGAAGGCTGAGCGCGATACCGGTGTCGCCGCCGCACGACAAACTGCCGATGCTACGCGCGCACAGCTCGAGACCTTGCGTCGCGAGTATGCCGAGCTGCAGCGCAACCCTTCGGCAAATCCCGCCAATTACACCGTGCGCACCAGCGAGCTGTCTATGCAAATCTCCGACGCTGCCGACGCCCTCCGCAAGGCCGAGGAAGACATTCCGCGCGTGACCGCCGATCTTGAGCATTCACTTGCCGCCGCCGAGCAGGCCGTCGAACAGGCACAGGCTCCCATCGCCGACGCTAAACGCGCGCACCAGGCCGTAACGGCCGAGGCAGATGCCGCGCGCGACGAGCTGCAGTCCGCAAAAACTGCCGCCGCGACGCGTCAGCGCGAGCTGCGCGAAAAGATCACCGCGCAGGACAAGGCACGCCGCGAGCAAGAGCAGGCCATCGCAAACGCCCGGGCAGATGCCGCGCATGCGCAGTCGATTATCGAGCAGGCGACCGAGGTGCATGACCATCCCGAAATCACCGAATCGCTCGCCGGGTCCTTGGCACGCGACAAGGCCGAGCATACCGAGACCGAGCGCGAAGTTGCCCAACTCGAGGCCGCCGAAGACGACGTGCGCAAGCGAACCCGCGACTCACGCGTCAAATTCACCGGAGCCATCGTCTGCATCATCGCCGTAGTTCTCGTGATCATCTTGATCTGGCTGTTCGCGAGCAAGTAACCACTCCCCAACGATTACAAGGACTGTCCCCAGGTGCCGGCACATAAGGAACGTCCCCAAGTGCCAACAAAGGCGACGCCGATGTTTTGGCGCGGACAGCGAAAACCCGCTAGAGCGGCATCCTCTTGACAACCAAAGAAATGCCGGTGTTTTGGCAACGACAGCGAGCGGGTCGCATTTGAGACAAGGTGACGTGAAACGAAAGGGCGCTGACCTTCTGGTCGCGCCCTTGAAGTTGAACGTCAGATTGTCCAAATGCGGCCCGCGCAGCGTCGGCCGGTTACGGCGTTTGGAAAACGCCGTAACCTACAAAATGAGCATGGCGTCGCCAAAGCTGAAGAAGCGGTAGCGCTCCTCGATGGCGGCGGCGTAGGCATCCATGATCTGGTCGCGGGTGGCAAGCGCGCTTACGAGCATCATGAGCGTGGAGCGCGGCACGTGGAAGTTCGTGATCAGCGCGTCGACCACGTGATAGGTCGAGCCGGGCATGAGGTAGAGCTGCGTCGTCGCGTTCTCGCGCACCACGATGTCACCGCGGCCGAGCGTATCGGCCCCGTCCTCGCGGCCCCCAAAATAGCGCGCCGTCACAGCCGGATCGGACACCGGAGCATCGGCGTCAAACGCGCTCTCGAGCGAGCGCACCGCCGTGGTACCGACAGCAATCACACGATGGCCCTCGGCCTTCGCCTTATGCACGGCGTCGACCACCTCCTGCGACACGTGGTAGCGCTCGGTGTGCATCACGTGCTGCGTGGGGTCGTCCTCCTCCACCAGACGGAAGGTATCGATACCAACCTCGAGCTCGACGGCGGCAAACTTCGCGCCCTTGGCCTCGATAGCGGCCATGAGCTCGGGAGTAAAGTGCAGACCCGCCGTGGGAGCGGCAGCCGAGTGCTCCTCCTTCATGGCGTAGACGGTCTGGTACTTCTCGGGGTCGCCCTCGTAATCGGTAATGTAGGGCGGCAGCGGCACGTGGCCGGCAGCATGGATGGCCTCGTCGAGCGTGCGCGGGTCGCCGGCGGCATTGCAACCGGCCGGCTCAAAGCGCACCAGACGGCCACCGCGGCTATCGGTGACAAAGTCGATGACCTCGGCCGTCAGCACCACGGGCGCGTCCTCGGGCGCATGGGCGCCGCCCGCGCGATACTCAATCTGAGCACCGGGCTTCAGGCGCTTGCCCGGCTTGACCAGGCACTCCCACACATGGCCAAGCGGATCCACATCCTCACGGCGCTTGAGCAGCAGCGTCTCGACCACGCCACCCGAGCCCGCCTTGCGGCCAATCAGGCGGGCCGGCATCACGCGCGTCTGGTTGATGACGAGCACGTCGCCCGGCTCGATATAGTCGATGATGTCGCGGAAGATGCGGTGCTCAACGGTACCGCCGTGCTCCAGCGGCTTCCCCGCCTGGGAGCCTTTGCGATCCACCACCAGCAGGCGGCAGGAGTCGCGCGGCTCGGCAGGAGCCTGGGCAATCAGTTCCTCAGGAAGGTTGTAGTCAAAATCATCGGTACGCATAGACACGTCGGATACTCCTTATATAGCTAAAGTCCGCTCTACATCCTAGCAGGCTGCCAGCTCAAAAGAACTACTTTTTGGACGCTTTGCGCTCGTCGCGGATGCGAGCGCGGTCCATGGCCGCCTCGACGGCCGAGAATCGGCAGCCGCAGTAATTCTGCCGATACATGCCCAGCTCACGCGAACGACGCGTGGCCTCGGGATAATACGGGCGAAAATCGCGAATCACCGGGGTGAGACCGCGGGCGACAGCCAGACGCTCCAAAACATCATTGCAGGTATCGAACAGCTGATACGGCGAGACGGCGAGCGTCGTGCCCACAAACTCAAACCCGCGCTCCTGGGCCACGCGGCACGCCTCGGCCAAGCGCAGGGCATAGCACGCGCGACAGCGACGGGGTCGATCGGCGCCCAGCGGGGCCACGCCGGCCTCCCAGCGCTCGCGGTCCTCCCCCGCTTCGATGAGCTCGATGTCGCCATCGGCACACCACCGGCGTAGCTCGTCCAAGCGGCGCTGCCATTCATCGCGCGGCTGAATATTGGGGTTGGTCCAGCAAATCGTGGGTTCAAACCCCTCTTCGCGCAGCAAGCGAACCGGCTCAAGTGAGCACGGCGCACAGCAAGCGTGCAACAACAACGGCCTCATCAACATCTCCTCACCCGAAAAAGCGCACGCCAAAGGACGTATCCTCGCAGGCGACAATGCGGCGGTCGCGCAGGATGGTCCGCACGTAATACCAATCGCCCACGCAGCCCGACAAGTGCAGACCAGCCGCCAGGTAGCACAGCAGCGGATAGCCCGAGAACGCAAACCCCAGGGCAAACGCCACCGTCAAAACAACCGTCGGCGCCAGGCAAACCGCCATGTACCGCCGACGCGAATACACGACGCCCTCGGCGCAGGCATAGATCATCGCCGTCTCACGATTCGCGCCAAAGGTCACATGCGCGCCCGCAGGCGCCAGCAGCTTAAAAAACACCGCATGCACCAGCTCGTGCACGGCAAACGACGCTGCAGAAACCGCAGCCACACCGACCATCCAGCCCACGACGGTGGTCCAGCCGCCCGCCTCAGCCGCGTCCAAGTCCGCAGGCCCGCCCAACAGCATAAACACCGGCACCAGGCACACGGCAAACACCGCGATCACGGCCATCCCCCACACGAAGCAAGCGTGCAGAAAAACCTCGTCCTCAAACGCATGTATGTTGGAAATCTCATTCATAGCATCTTAGGATAGCGCCCCTGCCACGCACCCGCCCGCATGTGCGATAATGTCGAACGATATGCACGAATTGACCACCGCGCCGCCGAACCCCGTGCCCGGCCGCGCTCTTACCTATATGCGAAGGAGTCCCATGGCATCCAAATACTCCATGAACGACCGTCCCAGCTGGCCGCGCCGCGCCATCGTTACCGCCGGCGAGCCCTACGGCAACAAGGGTCTGCACTTTGGCCACGTCGGCGGCGTCTTTGTCCCGGCCGACTTCTTCGCCCGCTTCCTGCGCGACCGCCTGGGCCGCGAAAACGTCATCTTCACCTCGGGCACCGACTGCTACGGTTCGCCCATCATGGAGAGCTACCGCAAGCTCAAGGAGAACGAGGGCTACGACAAGTCCATCGGCGAGTATGTCGAGTCCAATCACTCCCGCCAGGCCGCGACCCTCAACAACTACAACATCAGCTGCGACATCTACGGCGGCTCGGGCCTTGAGCCGGCGGCCCAGATCCACAACGAGGTGACTGCCGAGATTATCGAGCGCCTGCACGAGCAGGGCACCATCTCCAAGCGCTCCACGCTGCAGTTCTACGATGCCAAGGCCGGCACGTTCCTCAACGGCCGCCAGGTCATCGGCCGCTGCCCCATCCAGGGCTGCAAGTCCGAGAAGGCTTATGCCGACGAGTGCGATCTGGGCCACCAGTTTGAGCCCGAGGAGCTCATCGCGCCCAAGAGCCAGCTCACCGGCGAGGTGCCCGAGCTGCGCCCGGTCGACAATCTCTACTTTGACCTGCCGGCCTACCTCGACTTTATGAAGACCTACACCGCCAAGCTCGCCCAGAACCCGCAGGTTCGCTCCGTGGTCTCCAAGACCATGGAGGAGTGGCTGCTGCCGGCTCAGCTCTACATCCAGAACAAGTTCCGCGAGGCCTTCGATGCCGTCGAGGACCAGCTCCCCGAGCACACCGTGCTGGAGCCCGAGGGCAACAAGAGCAGCTTTACCGTCACCTTCCCCAGCTGGAAGGAGCGCGACGACGCCCACGCGGTGCTCGCCAACGGTGGCGTGCGCTTCCGCAGCGGCAAGGCACTCGTGCCCTTCCGCATCACCGGCAACATCGACTGGGGCGTTCCGGTGCCCGAGGTCGATGGCGTCTCCGACGTCACCTGCTGGTGCTGGCCCGAGAGCCTGTGGGCGCCCATCAGCTATACGCGTACCGTGCTCGCGCGCGATGCCAAGGCCGCCGGCGTGACCGAGGGCGTCGCCGCCCAGGATGCCGCCCTCATGGGCGAGCCCGCCGCCGACTCCACGCAGGTGCCCGCACCCACCTACCAGCACAGCTCGCTCGACTGGCGCGACTGGTGGTGCTCTGACGACGCTCAGATTTACCAGTTCATCGGTCAGGACAACATCTATTTCTACTGCATCGCGCAGACCGCCATGTGGGAGGCCCTGGGCTGGGACCTCACGCAGAGCACCGTCAGCGCCTGCTACCACCTGCTCTACATGGGCAAAAAGGCCAGCTCGTCCTCGCAGACGCCTCCCCCGCCGGCAGACGACCTGCTCAACCACTACACCTGCGAGCAGATGCGCGCGCACTGGCTGTCGCTCGGCCTATCCGAAAAGCCGGTGAGCTTTAGCCCCAAGGCATACGACACGCGTGTGACCGGCAAGGACAAGGACGGCAACGAGGTACGCGCCTGCGACGACAAGCGCGTTATCGACCCGGCCCTTAAGGAGAGCGCGCTGCTGACCGGCGTGTTCAACCGTCTGGCCCGCAGCTGCTTCTACGGCGTCGCCGTCAAGGAAGGCGACGAGAGCCCCTACCGCAACGGCTGCATCCCCGCCGGTGCCGCTTCTGACACCGTGGTCGAAGCCGCCCAGCAGGCAGCCCTCGCCTTTGAGCAGGCCATGTACAAGTTCGAGACGCACCGCGCGCTTGCCGTGTGCGACGACTACCTGCGCGCCGCCAACAAGCGCTGGAGCGACGCTTCCAAGGCCGCCAACAAGCTCGAAGGCAAGCCAGCAAACGCCGCGATGACGCAGGCCCTTGTCGACGCCTTTACCGAGCTGCGCGTGGCGACCGTCCTGATGCACGGTATTGTGCCGGCCGGCTGCGAGCTCATCTGCGAGTACTTCGACGTCGACCCGGTCGCTTTCTTTAGCTGGGATAACATCTTTGCCTCCACGGACGAGTTCGTGGAGATCCTGGGCGAGAAGCCCGGCGAGCACCGCGTGAAGCCGCTGCCCCCGCGCTTCGACTTCTTTAGCAAGCACGAGAGCCAGTACTAAACACTCGACATGTAATGGAATGGGAAGGAAAGACGGATGTCCAAGCCGCGTCGTCGTAAGCAGAAAAAGCAGGTCAAGGCCGAGCTCAAGCTCAGGCAGTTTGCCGCCACCGAGCTTTCCGACCAGCTTGCCGCCCTTCCCTGCGCCGCCGACCTGCCGCGCTTTATGGTCGACACGGTCGCCGGCGCCTATGCGCCCGCCGATGCCGAGCTTATGATCGAGGGCTTCGGCGCCGCGGCCACACGCCCGGTCACGCTGCGCGCCAACACGCTCAAGGCAACCGCCGAGGACATCGCCGCGGCGCTCGATGCCGCCGGCATCGCCCACCGCCCCGTCGCATGGTACCCGGACGCTTCCATCCTGCCCGAGGCCCAGGTTTCCGACCTGTGGGACCTCGACATCTACCGCGACGGCAAGATCTACTTGCAAAGTCTGTCGTCCATGATGCCGCCGTTGGTCTTGGGCGCCCAGGCCGGCGAGGACATCCTGGACATGTGCGCGGCCCCCGGCGGCAAGACGACGCAGATCGCCGCCCTCACCCAGGGCCAGGCACACCTCACCGCCTGCGAGATGAGCATTCCCCGCGCCGAGAAGCTCGAAGCCAACCTCCACCGCCAAGGCGCAAAAAACGTGCCCGTCATGCGCATCGACGCACGCGAGCTCGACGAGTTCTTCCGCTTTGACCGTATCCTGCTCGACGCTCCCTGCACCGGCACGGGCACAGTCGTCAGCGGCAACGAGAAGAGCCTGCGCGGCCTCACCGAGCAGTTGCTGAGCAGGTGCGCCCGCTCGCAGCGAGCACTTCTGGACCGCGCCATGGGAGCCCTCAAACCGGGCGGCACGCTCGTCTATTCGACTTGTTCGATCTTGCCGCAGGAAAACGAGGACGCCCTGCAAGAGGCCCTCGACAAGCACATGGACTGCGGGCTTATCCCCCTCGATGGCACGCCGAGCGAAAGTGAGGCACGCCGCGCCCAGGAAGCTGGTGAGGAGCCGCGCATCGAGTCCAACGCCCTGACCGAAGCCATTGCCGCGGGTCAGGTATCGGCCATCGCCAACGGCCTGCCCGGCACGCTCACCATTCCGCCCAGCCGCGACTTTGAGGGCTTCTACATTGCCCTGATCCGAAAACGCAGTTAGCGCACGGATCCAAAACTCAACAAGCTATCTCCGTGCGCGTTTGCCCTGCTGGTCGCGATGCTGTTTAAGCATCGTGCGCTCCTTGCGTTCGGCCCTTTTGCCCTTAATGGCCGTGACCACAAAGTAGATGACCGCGGCGGCAACAATTGCGCCCACACACAGGCCAATCGAGCCAAACATTGCTGTCAATTCCATACCGCGTCACCTCTCTTTTAAACGGGACTTTCAAGATAGCACCTCGATCCCCGCCACCACAGCTCCTTCACGTTCGCCGGCCCTTCGGTCTAACGAATTGCGTGGCGGGGAAAAATCAACTCGTCAAACGATTTAGCATTCGCAATTCCGGCTGCATCGCGCCGGCCGTCATCGCATAGAATCGAGCTTCCATGGATACCCTCAACGATCTAAATGAGCGCGTCGACGCCTTCGTCGGCACCAGCTCCTTCGACACGCCTGCCGCGGCAAACGACCAAGCCCCCATCGATGTGCCCGCCGAGGTTCACGAGGACATCGTCGCCTCGGTCGATTTCTCCGAGGTCGAGCTCGCAGACGAGTTCACCGAGCCCCAGGTAGCCGTGACCCCCAACGGACTGCTCCCCATGGAGCCGCTGCCCATCGACGGGCGTTTGCGCAAGGCGGCCCTTCGCATGCCTGACGAGATTGAGGAGGCCAGCGGCTTCACGCTCTTTGGCCGCCGCATCAAGTCGCTCATTTACACCACCGATGTCGCGGTTATCCGCAACTCCAACGCCGATGCCGTCTTTGCGGTCTACCCTTTCACGCCGCAGCCCGCCATTACGCAAGCGCTGCTGACCGTCGCCGAGTGCCCGGTCTTTGTAGGTGTGGGCGGTGGCACCACCACTGGTAAGCGCTCCGTGCAGATGGCAGCCGTCTCCGAGATGCAGGGCGCGGCGGGATGCGTGGTCAACTCCCCCGCCACCGCCGAGATGGTCGAGCACATCACCAACATCGCCGACATCCCCGTCATCGCTACGGTCGTTCGCTGCGACGACGATGCCCACGCCAAGGTGCGCGCTGGAGCCAAGATTCTCAACATCGCCGCCGGCAAGAACACGCCCCAGGTCCTACGCGAGCTGCGCAAGCACTATCCCAACCTGCCGCTCATCGCGCCGGGCGGCAAGACGCCAGAGAGCATCCGTGAAACCATCGCCGCCGGCGCCAACGCCATCATCTGGACGCCGCCTTCGGCCCAGCAGCTACAGACCGACATGATGCAGCGTTATCGCAAGATGAAGGAAGACGCCACACCTGTCATCTCGCACGACGATGTGCCCATTATCGACCAGGTCTCCGCCGCCGAGGTCAGCCAGGTCGAGAACATGAATCCCGACGTGCCGATTCCCGACGAAGTCATCGAGCGCGTCGCTTCGATCCACGAGCGCGTCGAGGAGCATCGCGCCAACCGCGGCCTCAAGCCGTCACTGCACGGCTTCTTCTTCCGCGGAAAGAAACGCTAACCCCCAACAGCAAGGCCCGCCCCACACAAACGTGAGGCGGGCCGTTTTCGTTTGAGCAATCATGCAGCGATGTGATGGGGCAAACTAATCCACGCGCTTGTCGCCCATAAAGAAGAGCGCCACCGTACCAGGTCCGGTATGCGAGCCAATCAGAGTACCGATGTTATTGATCTCAATCTTGCCTTTAAGCTGCGGAATCTGTTCCTCGATCAGCGCCGCAACTGCTTCGGCATCCTCGCGGCACGCCGAGTGCGACATGATGCACTTACCCGAATAATCCGCACCGTCCTGCACGTGTGCCATCATGGTCTTAGCCATCTCGGAAATCGCGCGCTTCTTAGTGCGAATCTTCTCACGTGGCGACAGCCCACCTTCGCAATCGACCGTCATAAGCGGGCAAATCTTAAGCGCCGTGCCGATGATCGCGCTCGCAGCCGAAATGCGACCGCCGCGCAGGTAGCTCGACAGATCGGTCGAGAAGAACCAGTGGTGCAGGTTGAGCTTGTGCTCCTCGATCCAGGCAGCCGTCTCGTCGAGTGAAGCCCCGCTATCGCGCACGTCGGCGGCACATTCCGCCAGCAGGCCAAAGCCCGAAGACGCCGCCAGCGAATCGATGACGCGCACCTTGCCGCCCTGGGGATAGCGATCGGCGAGCATCTGCGCCGCAACGCAAGCCGAGCCATACGTACCCGAAATACCCGACGACAACGTCAGGTGCAGCACGTCTTTACCCTCGGCAACAAGCGGCTCCCAAAACTCCTCGTACTCACCCACGCTCACCTGAGACGTCTTGGGCATGGCGCCCGCGGATATCTGGGCAAAAAACTCGTCCGGCGTAATCGACTGATACAGATCGTCCGTATAGACAACATCGTCGATCTCGTAATGAAAACACACGACAGGGATATTGCGCGATTCAAAGAACTCCCGAGTTCGATCGGCGGCGGATTCACAGGTCAGGACAAAATCACTCATATGAGGCTCCTTACTCATTGCTGCGCAAATTATCGCACAGTGAGCCTATATACGGTACATATGTCCACTATTTACCAAATCGAACCAATAATAGCGAACATCTTTACCACCATCGTCTCCACCGACCCCACGCATAAATATCTGAGAAAACACCTTCTGTCGTCTCCACCCAACCGCCATATCTACCTCAACTAAATCGATTTACCAAACCGTTCGGCCAACAATTCGACCTCCCACCCCCAATCGAAACAAAAGCGGCGCATACTGATAAACGTTTGACGCTGTTTATCAGTTTTACCAACCCCATCGGAAGGTGTTTCATGGTCGCATTCGATCGCAATCCGCAAGACTTCAAGTATCTGCGTCTGCTGTCGAAACAATTTCCCACCGAGCAATCCGCGTTTACCGAGATCATCAATCTCTCGGCCATCCTCAACCTGCCCAAAGGCACTGAGCATTTTATGAGCGACGTGCATGGCGAGTACGAAGCCTTTATGCACATCCTCAACAACTGCTCGGGCGTCGTGCGCGAGCATGTCGACGAGATTTTTGGCGACACGCTCACCTTTGACGAGAAGGGCGAGCTGTGCACGCTCATCTACTACCCGCACGAGAAGATCGAGCTGGTCCGCAGCCAGCGCGAGGACTCGCCCACCTGGTACAAGACGATACTTGACCAGCTCATCATGGTTGCCCGGTCGCTTTCGAGCCGCTATACGCGCTCCAAGGTGCGTAAGGCCATCCCGCGCGATTACGCCTATATCATCGACGAGTTGTTGCACACGCACCCGGACGAGAACAACTATCGCGTGCGATATCACGAGCGCATCGTGGAGTCCATCCTGGAGACCGCAAGCGCCGACGACTTTATCGAGTCGCTTGCCTCGCTCATCAAGCGCCTGGCCGTCGACCACCTGCACCTGGTGGGCGACATCTTCGACCGCGGTGGCGGCGCGGCCAAGATTATGGACCGCCTGCTCACCTACCATTCACTCGACATCCAGTGGGGCAACCACGACCTGCTGTGGATGGGCGCTGCGGCCGGTGAGCCCGCCTGCATCGCCACGGTGCTGCGCAACAACCTACGCTACGACAACTACGAGATCCTGGAGAACGACTACGGCATCTCGCTGCGTGAGCTTGTCGCCTTTGCCGATGCCACCTACACCGCCGGTGAGTCCATCACCCCGCTGATCAAGGCCATCAACGTGCTGCTCTTTAAGCTCGAGGGTCAGATTATCCAGCGCCACCCCGAGTTCGACATGACCGACCGCCTGCTACTCGACAAGATCGACCACGACGCCGGCACGGTCACGCTCGCCGACGGCAGCGTGTGGCCGCTCACGACCAACGACTTCCCCACCGTCGACCCGACGGACCCCTATACGCTCACGCCCGAGGAACAGCACATCATCGACAAGCTCGTGTCCGAGTTTATCACCGCCGATCACCTGCATCGCCATATCGATTTCCTCTATTCCCACGGCTCGATGTACAAGGTCGCCAACGGCAACCTGCTGTTCCATGGCTGCGTGCCACTCAACGAAGACGGCACCTTTAGCAGCATGAAATGCCTGGGCACCTGGCACGCTGGCCGCGATTATCTCGATTTTTGCGACCACATCGCCCGCCGCGCCTGGCGCGTGGGCGACCGCGACGCTCTCGACTGGATGTGGTACCTGTGGATTGGCTTTAACTCACCCGCCAGCGGACGCCTGGTGCGCACCTTTGAGCGCGCCTATATCGCCGATAAGAGCACCTGGGTCGAGCCGATGGACCCGTACTTTACGCTTACCAAGTCGCCCTCGGTCTGCGACGACATCATGCGCGAGTTTGGTGTCGCGCCCATGGCATGTTCACCGACCGGCCACATCATCAACGGCCACACGCCCGTTAAAACCACCAAGGGCGAGCAGCCCATCCGCGCCGAGGGCAAGCTGCTGGTCATCGATGGCGGCTTCTGCCGCGCTTACCATCCCAAGACGGGTATCGCCGGCTATACGCTCATCTCGAGCTCGCGCGGCTGCCGCCTCAAGTCGCACCGGGCCTTTACGACGGTTGCCGAGGCACTCACACGCAACGTGGACATCGAGAGCGAGACCAATCGTTTTGACCAAGCAGACCGTCGCCGCATGGTGAGCGACACCGATTCCGGTGTCAAGATCCGCAGCCAGATCCAGGACCTGCGCCAGCTGCTCGATGCATATAGAAACGGTGCTATCGAGGAGCGCGCCTAGCACCACCCGTGGGGATTGGCTAAACTTGCTGAGTTTGTCATCCCCGCGGCGCTTCGGCGCCAGCTTAAGGCAGGTACCATGCAAAAGCTCCTTGCGCAGATCATGAAATTTGGCGTCGTCGGTGTCATTGCCACGGTCATCGACTTTGGCATTATGAATCTGCTCCACTACGGTCTGGGCCTCAACATCCTAATCGCCAACACCAGCGGCTTTATCATCTCACTCATCTTTAACTACCTCGCCAGCATGAAGTACGTGTTTGCGCACAAGGAGGGCATGAGCCGCCGCCGCGAGTTCATTATCTTTGTCGTGCTGTCCGTGATCGGCCTGGTACTCAACGACGCTATCGTGTTGACACTCAACGCCGGTCTGGGACTCGAGGCCAATATCGCCAAGATCTGCGCCACCGCGCTTGTCATGGTCTACAACTTTGTGACCCGAAAGATCTTCCTGGAAGGCGACGAGACCAAGTAACTCGCAACCTTACAGCTTTACGATGCCCACGGATGACGCACGTCGAGCGCTGTGTTGTTCGTGGGCTTTGCTCGTTTACGGGCAAATTTTCAACGTTTGCGGATTAGCTCTTGAAAATTTGGCGAGTTCGTATAGTTCTTGGCAAAGACCTTACGTTTCCCTTGCAAAAGCTCTAAAGTATCCTCTGCTCGATTCATCAACGCATTGGATGTGATTACGTGCGCAAGGCACTGGCACAACCTCATACCAAGCAGTTCCTCAAGTTCGCTGTCGTGGGTCTTATCTCCTTTGGCATCGACTGGGGTATGCTCATTGCGCTTGTCGAGCTGTTTCATCTCGACTTTTTGATGAGCACCACGGTCTCGTTTACCACGTCCGTCGTGGTCAACTACTGGCTCAGCATGAAGTATGTGTTCGACCACCGCGAGGGCATGAGCCGCAAGCGCGAGTTCACGATCTTCACCATCCTGTCGGTGATCGGCCTGGGCCTCAACGACCTATACATGTTTGTGGGCGTCACGTTTTTGAGCATCGGCTACCAGGCCATGAAGGCCATCGCCACGTTCCTCGTCACCTGGTACAACTACTTCAGCCGTCGCTTCTTTCTCGAGGGCGCACGGTCGTAGTCGATTCACTATTTGCTTGAATGTATAACCGGTTGGAATTCCCGTTCCAACCGGTTTTTTTGTTTGCCGAGAGACCCGGCGACCCAGTCCCATTCGCATGAAAAACGGGCGGCCCGGATGTTTGTCCGAACCGCCCGCTTGGTGCGATATGTCGAGGTCTCTAGCCCGTTACGTAATACCAGACCACGTTGTCGCCGTTGGAGAGAACGTAGTTGCTGCACGCCGTCATGGGCGTTGTGCCGTTGACGGAGTACATCCAGCCACTCGTGCCGCCGTACTGTTTCTCGGCCAAACCACCAATCGCGGAGACATACGTGCCGTACGACGAGCCATGTGCGTTGACAGAAAGGCCCAGCGCGCACAGGGCATCGTAGACGGTGGCGCCTTCGTTAAAGGTAAAGGTGCCACCAGAGGACACAGGATTGCCCACAGCGCTCGATGTGACCGAAACCGTCACTGTTACGTAGCTGGACTCCTGCGAGCCGCTCTGGCCGCCCGAGGAGGCGTTTCCACCATTAGAGGATGAGGCTCCATCAGACGACTGGCCACCGCCCGAAGAAGCACCGCCAGACACATTGGAAGTATCGCCGGCTCCCGTATTCTGGGCAGCGGATTTATCTCCAGACTTCTTGCCGTCCTGACCATCGGACTTCTTGCTATCCGAGCTTTTATCCGATTCCTTGTTTGAAGACTCGGAATCGTCCTTGGACTCATCTTTTGCGTCATTCGATGACTTGGAGTCCTTGGAACTGGCCTCGCCCGAAGTCGTAGTCGAGCCAGACACCTTGGTGTCCTTGGTGACGACGCTCTCCCCCGTCACGGTCTGAACGATCCAGTCAATGGACCAAGCGCCGCTCTCGGAAGGATGGACGAAGCCCAGCGATATGACAATCAGCGCAACGCACGCGGCAGTCAGAACGCCAAGAAGCGCCTTCCGTCGAGGGGCGGACGCCGCCGAAGCGGCGCCCTGTTGCTTTGCATCGTCGAACTGAATGAACGAGGAATTTGGTTGCTTGGGGTCAGCGTCCTTGGATTTATTGGACACAGCCCTCACCTACCGACGTTTGGTGAACACGAACACGCCGACGATGGCGAGACCGATGACGCCGGCGGCAACGCCAACAATGGCGAGCGGATTGGTGCCAGTCTCCTGCTCGGAAGCACCAGAGGACTTCTTAGCAGTGGTCGTGGAAGCAGCGCCCGTATCGGACTTGGAATCGGACTTCTTGTCGGACTTGCCGTCCTTCTTGTCAGACTTCTTGTCAGACTTCTTCTCGTCCTTCTTGTCGGACTTGTTGTCCTTGGTCTCGGTCTTGGTCGACACCGTCGTCTTGGTCACCGGCTTCTGGCCCGGGGCGATAGCGCCGCCAGCCTGCTGGCCCTTCGTGCCGGAGCCGGAGCCCGTGCCCGTGCCAGCACCGGAACCGTTGCCAGCGCCACCGTTGCCACCATTAGTGCCAGAACCGCCATTACCGCCGGGGTTGACGGCATCCTTGGTCCACTTGGCATACAACGTCAGGTCGGCCGTCACCGGCGTGCTAAAGTCATACGCCTGCGTGCAAGCCTCATCGGTGAACCAACCGCCGAAAGTGTAGCCATCGCGCGTCGGATCGGCCGGCTTGACCAGCTTGCCGTCGGCCGTAGTCTGGAAGTCGACCTTAGAACCCTCGCCAGTCTCAAACGAGACCTTAACGCCACCACTCAGCTTGAAAAGCGTGCCGGAATCGTTGATGTAGTAGAGGTTACCCTTGGCATCGCAGGCAATCGGCGAGTCACAGTAATTGTTGTGTCCCGCTGCGCTAAACGCACCGGTCGCCTGCGCGTCACCCATCTTGTAGCGATACACGCCACCGCCCGAGGTGTAGCTCACATAGTCGGAAGTCGCACCATAGTTGACAGTGAAATAAACGTACGCGTCATCCGCCTGGACACTCACGAGCGGTGCGCCCTTGATGCCACCGGCAGGAAGCACGGAGCCATCAGCAGACGAAACCAACGTCGTAGCAAAGTCATTATCAAGGTCGACAATCGCCAGCGCCGAACCGCCAGAAACCTCGCCACCGACAATTAGCTTATTGCCATACTGCGTGGGCATGCAGGCACAACCCGTAAGACCAAGATCGATGACGCGTTCTTCGGAAATGCGCGAAGAGGCCCTTGCGTTTGCGTCCGACAGTGCCAGCACGTGGAGCTTGCCGTCACGCGAGATCACATAGGCATGCTTGCCGTCTTTGGACAGTACACAGCCGGAGTTGACGATAGCACCAACCGAAACGCTGCCGAGCACATCACCCGTCGACTTGCTAAGCATCTCAACGGTACCCGCGCTCGTCGGAACCAGAATATAGCCGTCGCCCACTGTAGCGCTCGTCCAGTAGTAGCCCTCATCAGCATTAACATGCTGCCAAGAAACAGCGCCGGTCAGTATATTAATACGCGTCAGGTGACCGTTATTGTACGTACTCGTTCCATAGTCGACATCAACGGTGCCAACGTAGAGATAGTTGCCATCGACCGTCAGCTGGGAATTTGACTGGGCAGATTTGCTCACAGAGTCAGTGACCCAAACCGTCGTCAGCGTATCGGCCGTCAGAGCCTGGACCGCACCGCCGTCGAGCGGGACGATGACCAAGCCTTTCGTATAAATCGGACGCGTGGTGTAGCCAATCGCAGTCTGAAGGTTCGACTCGGCAAGCACCTTGCCCGACTCGGCGTCGATCTTAAGCAAACGCTTGTTCACGGCAAGGTAAACGTTGCCGTTCACGACAATAGGCTCACTCGCATTGGGATACGTGGCACCCGAGTAGGCCCTCCAATCGAACGTCCAAGAGCTTGCCAGCGCGCCCGTAGGCGTGGACACGTTCTTGACCACCGCATTGGAATTGCCACTCCAGTCGGCTTTCCAATCGGTCGGGCGCGAAGCGCTCGGATCGACTACGACTTCATCGGGATTAGGAACGGTGTCGCCAGGGGCGTAAGCCCAGACGATTTTGTCGCCCGACTTGAGCACGTAATCGCTATCGAGCTGAGGCCCGGGAACGCCGTTGACAAAGAACGACCATGCACCCGACAGCTCGGTGCCATCAAGCGGGGAGACAAGACTATGAACACCCCAATAACCAAATTGGTCGTACATCTTGGACTCAATGCCAATGGCATCGAAGTAGGCAGCGGAAGCGTCCTTGATCGTCGTGCCCTCGACAAACAACTGCGTCGAAGGATCGGTCCAGCGCTGCGCCTTCTCATCCTTCTTACCGATGATCTCCATTGAAACGGAAACCTGGCCGGGCATGGTTCCATCAAAGCCATAGACCCAGGTAACCTTGTCCCCGGCCTTGAGTGTGTAATTGCCCGCGCCGACATTGGCCGCCTGACCGTTAACGAAGAACTGCCAGAATTTCCAAGTGTTTTCGTTAACTTTCTCGCTCGAAAGCGTCACGGTCTTGTTGAACGGTGAAGTCAGCGACTCGAGATACCAGCCGTACGTGCCTTTCCCCGTTTTGGCGCCAATGCCGGCCTTTTTAAAGGCCTGCTCGGAAAGATCAGCAGCGGTCGTGCCCTCTTCCACCAAAGCTGTCGTGGGCTGCGCCCATGTCTGCTGAGCGCCCGAGGCGTCCTGGCCGACAACGGTGCAGCTAACGGAAATCTGATTGGCGGGCGCGGGGTCACCGTACTTCGAGTAGCACCAGACGACGGAGTCGCCGTCCTTGAGCGTGTAGCCGCCGGCGCCGACCGCGGAGGCGCTGCCGTTGACGAACAGTTGCCAGTGCGCGCCGGTCGCCGGGTCGTAGGCGAGCGTGCGGCCCGCGTCGAAGGGCGACGTGATCGAGTTGAGCGCCCAGCCCCAGGAGCCGTTGGGGTCGTAGTCGGCCTTGAGGCCGGCCTGCCTGAAGAGCTGCTCGGAGAGGTCGGCCGCGGTCGAGCCCTCCTTCAGAGCGATCTGCTGCGCGGCGGCCCAGGTCTGCTGGGCGCCCTTGGCGTCGGTGCCGACGACGGAGCACGTGGCAGAGACTTCTTGGCTTGCGGCTTCGGTAGGCTGAGATTCAGCCTCATCGGAAGCGGCTGCAACGCTTTTGACGTTCTGTTCGGATGAATCCGGCGAAGTAGTAGAAGCCGCGACTGCGGCAGAATCGTCCGACGCTACGCCGTTGCTATCTGCGGCATTCGTCGATGTGCCATCGTTGGCCGACGCATCGCTCGCGTTAGAGCCGGTTTCAGAAACGACACCGTCGGCAGCACCGTCCGCGGCACCCGTGCCCTCGCCCGGCGTCGCAGCCTGAGCCACGGCCTCGGCAATGCCCTCGGCGCCCTCGGCCCACAGCTGAGCCGGCGTGGTGCCAAAGGCCATCGCGAAGGCCAGGAATGCCACCAGGCCGCGCTTGGCTACGCCGCGTGCAATCGCGCCACGGCGATGCAGCGAGGCGCGCTCGCGCTCGTCCTCAAACATATCCATTTGTCCCCCATTGTCTGTACTTGGAGCATTGCCCAGCGGCTGCCCCACGTCATCGCGCATGTTACGCTCGAGTTCCCCCATCGGGGTCCCCCTTCCCTCCAGAGCCCTATGCACACCGGCGGCATACGCCGCAGCCGCATGCAAGATGGGAGGCGATCCGACTTAACCTTAACGGCTCAGGCGCGTCGTCCGATCTGCGACGCGAACATCCCGAGCCAAGAGGAATTACGGTTACTGGTACAGCCGGGGACTTGCACCCCGATTCTCCCAAACGCGCAGGAAAACCGCGCGTTCGTGCGTCTCCGCACCACCATCTAGGCCATCGATTATTATCGTCAAAATGGTATCACGCAAAAGGGCCCCGCACACAGGCGAAGCCCAAGGTAAAAGCTATTGTTTGCGATAGGAAAAAGCGGTGACGGTCGCAGCCTCTAGTGTTTGCCGCCGTGACTGTTGAGCCAGATATTGCGGCCCAGCATAAGCGCCAGCACCAGCGCGCTCACGTAGCCCATAAAGCCAATGACCGGGATACCAAACACAACCGGCTCGATGCGTGCGTAGTACACCACCGACGAACCGATAAACAGGCCGGCGATAACGATAGCCATCGACATGCGGTCGATAATTCCGCCCAGCTGTCGCAGTGCCTTATCGCTGCTCATGATCTGCGTGTTCACCTTAAGCTGGCCGCGCGTAAGCATGCGCGAAGCCAGCCCCAGGTACTCAGCCGCCTCGAGTGAGCCCTTCGCCGCGCGATAGCTGCTCGCGGCAAGATCGCGCCCCATATCGCGCACACGCGCATAGGTGCTTTTCTCGTTTTTAATGTGCGTTTGGATGATCTGGATCATGTTGACGTTGGGCATGTACTCGGTCAGCAAACCCTCGAGCGTCACCATGCCGCGCGCGAACATCGTCACCACGCTCGGCAGCTCAACATCGTTTTTGCGCGCCAGGTTTAACAGCGAGGTCAAAAACTCGCCGATATCAAGATCCTTCAGGTCAAGGCCCGCAAAGTCAGCCACGATAAAGTCAAGGTCGGACAAAAACGCTGAATGATCGAGCTCGGCCGAATCGCCACGCGTCACGGCGAAGCGCATGAGCGAATCCTTGAGCTTGGGAACGTCACCCTCGGCCACGGCGAAAATCATGTCCTTTACGATACCGCGATCGTGACTCGACATGCGTCCGACCATGCCCAAGTCGATAAAGTAAACGATACCGTCCTTGAGAATGATGTTTCCCGCATGCGGGTCGGCATGGAAAAAGCCGTCGTCGAGCACCTGCGTCGAGTAGTCCTCGACGATCGCGGCACCGATCTTTTCCAAGTCATAGCCCTCGGCCACCAAGCGTTCAGGATCGGCGATCGAAATGCCGTCGACGTAATCCATGACCACCACGTGCTCGGTGCATAGGTCCAGATAGGATTTAGGGCACGTCACGCCATGAACGCTCTTATGGAACTCGTAGAAGTCGTTGAGGTTTTTGGCCTCGGCCAAAAAGTTGGTCTCCTCGCGAAACGAGGTCCACAACTCCTCGACTACGCCGTGCAGGTCAACGAATTGATCGGTGTTGACGAACTTGGAAACGATACGCACCACCGAGCGGATGATATCGATGTCCTGTGCCATAACCTGCTGCGCACCGGGGCGCTGCACCTTGACGGCCACGTCCTCGCCCGTCACCAGACGAGCGCGGTGCACCTGCGCGAGCGATGCGCTACCAAGCGGATTGGGGTCGATCGCATCGAACATCTCCCCCAGGCGCAGGCCGTATTCTTCTTCCAGACAACTGAGTACGACCTCGTACGGCACCGGCTCCACGTCGGAGCGCAGACGACGCAGCTCGTCGCAAAAGCGTTGCGGCAGAATCTCGGACCGGTTGGCCAGAATCTGCCCCATCTTGACGAACATGGGGCCGAGTTCCTCGAGCAGGCGGCGCAAACGAACCGGCGTGAGGTTATCCCACACACGGTACTTTTTGACCAGGCGAACAATCTGCCCGATGCGTTCGCGACGACCCGCCGGCGTGAGCTGGTATTCCTCGTCCGGCGCCATCGCGTCGGGCTCCTCTGGCACCATATCGACAGCGCGCGGCTTCTTGCGAGCGCCCGAGACGGCGGCGTCGACCTCATCGACAACCGCCGCCTCGTCACCCAAGGGATCTAGATTGTTGTAATCGGTGGTGGAATCTGCCATCTGCGCTGCTACTCGGCCTCTTCGGTATCCTTCGCATCGTCGGGCTCAACGGACTCGACGGGCACCGAGGTCACGTTGTCCTCGACCGAATCGACGATGTCGCGCACATGGGCCAGGAAGGCCGTGCGCTCGGGGGCGGTCATAACGCGGACGCGGGCAAGGATGAGCTCGTCGAGCACGCGCTGGGCCGCGGTCTCGCCCTGCATGCCCAAGCGCTCGGTCAGATCGGAGATGGTACCGCCGGCCTGCTCGAACATGTCGGACACGCTGCGGGCGATATCGGGGGTGGCGGTGTCCTTGCGGACCTGCTCGCCCTTGGTGTTAAGGTCGTCGAGGACCTTCTTGCCGCCTTCGACAGCAACGGCGGCAGCGCCAAAGCCAACGTTGATGGCGCCGTTAACAAGCTGATCGAGTTTCATAACCATGGTTGTCTCCAATCATAAACAACTGCATTGGCGTTCTTGTACCCAAGATCGAGTGAAAGCGACAAAGCGTTTTAGCGCTATTCGATCGACGGGAAATCCCTACCTCACGTTGTCGTTCATCGCGAAAGAGTTCTTCATGGCGCAGCTCGTGGTGTAGAGCACCTTGCCCAGTAGGGCATCGGTTTCCACGCGAACACGCTCGGCAAAGGCCTCGTTGGCGCGTGCAAGTTCGGCAGGCACTTCGGCCTCGGGCAGAACGGCTACGGCAGCGTCGACGTCATGGATCTGCTTGTGGCCCATGCCACCGACCTTCTCCTGATAATCCTCCACAGCGCGACCGCACTCATGGAAGCGGACGTCAGCCAGCGCGCCGATCAGGCGGTTGGCCCAGTAGAAGTTTTCGGACGTCACGCGAGCCTGCGTGTCGGCATAGTACTCGGGCATGGTCTCGACGTTGGCGTACAGCGGTACGAGCGCGTTAAACGAGTTGGAGCCAAACGCCATCCACTGCACGGCGCGATACGCCGGCTGCGCATAGGGGCGCAGCTGCAGCACGGCAAGCTGGCTGTTGCGGTTGATGCCGATGGGACGATAGGCGCCGCGCGTGGCGGGCGTGCCCTTGCTGCCGTAGCAGTCGTACTCCGTGCCCTGGTAGTGGCTCGAAAGCACGTACTTGATGTCCTCGATGGTCACCTTGCGCTCGGGCACGCGGCTCCAGGGAATGTCGTCGCTCTCGGGCGTGTAGTCGGCGTCGGGACCGTCCCACACATCGCTGGGGTTGAGGCAGCGCTGCATATACCAGGCGCGCGGCGTGTTGTAGACGTGATCGCTGTCGCTGTGCGAGCCAAAGGCCTCGCGCGGGTTAAAGACCGCGGCGGGACCGTCACCCTCGACGCCCAGCGTTAGGTCCAGATGCCACTCTGCCATCCAGGAGCGCAGGTCGGCAGAGCACATGTGGTCGACCTGAGCGCCCTCGGCGTCGTCCAGGTCAAAGCTGTCAATACCCAGCTGGTTGGGCATGGTCACATAGGCGTCATCGGGCACGCGCTTGGCGATCCAGTGGTGGCCGCCGATGGTCTCGAGCCACCAGATCTCGTCAACGTCACCAAAGGCGATGCCATTGTTCTCGTAGGTGCCGTAGCGCTCGAGCAGGTCACCCAAAATACGCACGCCGTCGCGGGCGGACTTGGCGTACGGCAGCACCAGGGTCACCATATCCTCCTCGCCCAGTCCGCCGGGCTGGGCCGGAACATAGCCGTCCTCGCCCTCGTTGCCCTTGGCGGGTACATAGTCCACGAGCGGATCGGCGCCGCGGACGCGCTCATTGGTGGTGAGTGTTTCGGTTGCGGACATGCCAACATTGAGCTCGTTGAAGCCGGCCTCGGCCCAAATGCCATGGCCCGGGACAACGTCGGGGACGCTCGTGTAGCGCATGGGGTTGTCGGGCAGCTCAACGGTCAGGTGGCTCAGGACACTCGTGTAGACACGCGGCTGCTCGTCGGGATGCACCACGCGCATGCGCTTGGGCTCAAACACCCCGTTGGACGAGTCCTCGTTACGCGCGACCAGGGTCGACCCGTCGTAGCTCGCATTCTTACCAACCAAAATCGTTGTGCACGGCATGCGCATCCTCCTTGAGCGAAGAAATCAAACGGTAACAGTGTATCGCTTCGGCGCAAAAAGGGCGAAACCGCCGCCCCGGCAGCCCCCTCGAGATCCCTGTGGTCAAAAAATGCCAAATATGAGTACTGTCACAAATTTAGTAGCAGCAATTTAACCGAATGCAGGTGTCGATAATCTACATTTGTTCAAAAGCTTGACAATGTAATTCCTCATAAGTCCAATAAAATAGGCTCTCTATCGATAATTAATACCGATTGAGAGCCAAAATGACCTAAAGCATATGTGACTATCTTGGCAACAGTACTCATATTTGGCGTTTTTTGGCCACGTGGTATATGTCTAACCCCTCAAACAGCCCAAAACGCCTATTTCGATGCGCGCTCCGCCGCCTCGATCACGTGTTTGGCGAGAATCGCCGTCGTTACAGCGCCCACGCCACCCGGCACGGGAGTAATTGAGCCAACGATCGGCTCTGCAGCATCAAAATCGACGTCGCCGACCAGCTTGCCGGCGGCCTCGTCCCAGTTAATGCCCACATCGATGATCGTCTGGCCCTCGCGAACCGCATCCGCGCCAATCGTGCGCGCGCGTCCAACGGCCGCAACCACAATATCAGCCGCACGGCACTCGGCAGCAAGGTCGCGCGTATGCGTATGACACGTCGTCACGGTCGCATTGCGCGCCGTAAGCATGGCGGCAACAGGACGCCCGATCACCAGCGACCGACCAACGACCGCGACCTTGGCCCCATCCAGCTCAACGCCGTAATGATCCAGTAGCGCCAACACGGCCTCAGCCGTGCAAGGAGCAAAACCCTCGCCGCGCCCCGAAAGCGTGGTGAGCAGCGAAGCGGGCGTCATGGAGTCAACGTCCTTGGCGGGATCGAGCGCTGTGGCGACGGTGTTCTCGTCAAGGCCGGCGGGCAGCGGGCGGAACATCAGACAGCCATGGACAGCCGAATCGGTATTGATGTCCTCGATGGCCGTCAACAGCTCGTCCTGCGAAACATCGGCGGGAAGCAAAATGCGGCGAGCCTCAATGCCAACCTTCTCGCAGCGCTTGAGGGCACCGCGCTCGTAGGATAGGTCGTCCTCGCGTTCACCTACACGCACGATAGCCGACATCGGAACAACGCCCCGCTCACGCAAAGCGGCACAGCGAACAGCAAGTTCCTCGGTCAGCGCGCGAGCAACGGGAGCACCCTTCAGTAGCTCAGCCATGGCTATCCTCTCTTCCTTGCAGCGTCGGCGGCGCGGCGCGCCAGCGCATCGGCGCGCGGCAGCCACGTATCCAGCAGCTCATCGCACGCTGCCTCGAGCTCCTCGGCGCGTGCACGATCCTTCATAGACGTGGTGTTCGCAAAGAGCGTCAAGCTCGCGCCCTGCATAGCGGCACGGCAGAACACGGCGCCGCACGCCACATCGGACAGCAGCTGACGCGAACCCTTGTCGGCCATGTCCTCGAGCAGCGCCAGTGCACGCCCGCAGGCATCCATAATGCGATACGGCGGCATAGCGGCCACATGCAGCGCATCCTGAATCGCGGTCGCTCGAGCCGGATCGTCACGCGGAATACCGTACGCCGCGGACACCTGCCCATAGGCACGAACGTCCTCGGCAACCAACTCGACAAGCTCCTGGGCCAGCTCATCAGCATGGGCAAACGCACGCGTCAGGTCATCCGCACGATCAGCAAGCGCGGGATTGGTCGCACCGTAGCGGGCAACCATTCCGCACAGCGAGGCGCCCAGCGCGCCCACAAAGGCGCTCGCGCTGCCACCGCCGGGAACCGGCTCGCGCGCGGCCAGCGCCTCGGCAAACCCGCGGCAGGTCTTGTCCATCATCTCTTGGCTCATGCACATGCACCTTCAAGTCATATACATCGGTCGGGTGGCAACCGCCGACCGACCGCATCGATCACGTAATGATGCTAAGTCTAGCCCATAAGCACATGAGCGTCAGCGCACCTGGCCATCGCGGATTTCTATGGCACACGATAGGCGGCAGCGACACAAACATGGGACACATGGCCCACCTTTCGAGACTCCCGGGCAGCACAAGCTGGGGCATATTTATAAGTAAGGAACCCGTTGGGGCACGGCCGGGCAACGGCCACAAGCAATGAACGGAGGCATAAGCCGCACAGCACACAGAGACATCCGCCGCCAGCGCAATCAGTACCCCAACAGCATGCGGCGCCGTGATGTCATCGGCAGACAAGGAGGACGCCACCATGAAGAAAAAGGCCCTATCAATCCTTTCCCTTTGCATCGCCCTCTTTGCCGCATTTGCCCTTGTCGGCTGCGGCGGGAGCGCATCGGGCGGAGGCGGCAGCACCGCCAAGAGCGAGAGCAAGGAAAAGACCCCCGTCGCCAAGAAGACCGACTTTATCTGGTTTAAGGTCGAGATGCCCGAGGGCGTCGGCGTAAGCGACTCCGCCGGCAAGAATGCCGACAGGGCCCAGCTTACCTTCCCCGAGAACGAGAACACCACGGTTGACCGCTTCATCCCCGTTTGGCAAGAGAAGATGACGGCCGAAGAGTCCTTTGCAGAGCAGGCCGAAAGGCATACTGGAACGTTCCAGTGGGAGGATGGCGACCCCGTCGAGTACAACGGCAGAACATGGCTCACCGGAACGTGCAAGGACAACGGCGGCACTTATACCTACCTCTTTACCGACGTCGACACGGGAAGCGTCTATATCATGATTAGGAACGTCGACCTTCACAAGAAAGAAGCCGAGACGCTCCTCAACTCCATCGAGTTCCCCGACGACATGAAGAAAGCAGTTGACGAGGCACGCGAAGTCGAGATTTCGAGCATCGAGCTCAAGTAACGGGACACCCGCACGCGCCTACGCGCGCCCGCGCGCACGCGCACCATTAAAACAACGGGCGCCCAACCCGGGGAGGGCCGACAGCATCGGCCCTCCCCTCTTTTGTGCCCGCGCATATTGCCACTTGTCGGCGCAAATCCGGCACCCAGAATGGGACACATGGCCCACCCGAACAAGCCGCTCGCGCGTACAGTAAAGGCAGGTAATCCATGGGCGGTTACAGATCGAGGAGGACACGACCATGAAAAAGAAGGCCTTTGCGATTCTCACCCTCTGCATGAGTCTCTTTGCCGCAGTCTCCCTGGTGGGCTGCGGTGGCAGCGGCGGCGCTACCGGAAGCGGCGGTGGCGGCGGAGCAGAAAAGCCAGCCGTGGATATGAGGACCGACTTCATTTGGTTTAAGGTCGAGGTTCCCGAGGGCGTCGAGATCACCGACGTTGCCGGCGACACCGCCGACAGGGCCCAGTTTAAGTTCACCGAGAGCGAGCATGCGAGCGACCGCTTCATACCCATCTTCGACCCCGATAAGAACGCCGACGAACTGTTCGACTACGAGGCAAAGTGGAAGGCCAACTCCGGATGGACCGAGAGCGACCCCGTTAAATACAACGGCAAGACCTGGCGCAGTGCTTACTTTACGCACTCGGGCGGCGTAACGACCGAGTGCTTTACCGACGTTGAAGGCGGCAGCGTTTACGTGCGCATCGACAACGTCGAGGAGCACAAGGACGCCGTCGAGACCATGATGAAGTCCCTGGAATTTGCCGATGATATCGCCAAGGCCAAGACCGAGGCCATGGACGTCAAGCTCGAGGATATCGAGATCAAGCGCTAAGCGACTGGCGAGCGCAGCGGGAAACACGAGCGCAGCGCAAACAAGCGACGGTACCCCAGCGCTTCGTACTAAGGGAGGGCCGGTAAACCGACCCTCCCTTTCTTATGCCGGCAGCCGACGAACGCGAAGATGCCGGGCGGCAAAACCGCCCCCCCCCAGCGCGGTAACGGCACAACATGAACAAGCACCCCAGCACGTCCGCTCGCCGATTTATAGCGCCGCGCAGACAATTGAGCCGACACCTTTAAACATCCGGGCAGTAAAGTGACCAAAATAAGTGCATAACCGCACCCTGCGAATGGAGGAGTTATGACCGAACATCATGCCATCAGTCGCCGAGCGTTTACGCTGGGCCTTGGACTCGCGGCGTTGTCGCCACTTGCAAGCCTGCCCGAAACCGCCACGCTGGGCATTAGCCCGCGGACAGCCTTTGCGGACGGCACGGCCGAGTCAGCGGCCACCCTCGACAATTTCGTCATTCGCCTTCGCCCCGCGGGCTATTTTCGCACCGCGAGCGTCAACGAAGACGGCAACGTCATCGGCAACGTCTGCCACCTGTTTAATGACGGCACGTCCAGCAAGCTCATCCTTGAGCACGTAGGGACCGATGCGGACGGCACAAACTGGTATGCCATCCGCACCCTGCTCAATTTCGAAGAGCACAAGAAGACGGGCTACAGCATTTGGTCGGTCGATGGCGACTCGGACAAAGATGGAAAGGTCATCCACGTATGGAGTGGCGAGTACGACCATAAGGACAGCCGCGCCTATACGTTCGACCGCCAGTTCGACGGAACTTATATTATTCGAGACCGCATATACACGAAAAACGGTATTAACTACCTGGCCATAGAATCGAAAGGCAAAGACCAAGACAACAACAAGATTTGCCAAAAGAAATATTCCATTCCGTGGGAGCTCGAGCTTGTCGGCTACAGCATGGACAAGACCAATGCCACAGTTAGCAGCATCGACTGGACCACGTATAGCAGCTACGTCGACGGACCATGTTGGATGAGCCACGTCGAAGGCAACAAGTACCTCGACGAGCTGAGCATCCCGGGCACGCACGATTCGGGAACTTGCAGCGTGGACAACGACACCGAACCCCAATCCTCGCAAGCAAAGTGCCAGCAGGACTACATCCCCACGCAGTTGCTCGAAGGCATTCGCTATTTTGATATCCGACTCGGAAAAGGCAACGACCCCGGCATCGACCATGGAAGTTGCTACCTGCTCAAATAAGACGGGCACTTCATGCATCTCTCCGATGTCGTTGGCTACTTCAAAAAGTTTTTGAACGAAAATCCGTCAGAAGCGCTCATCATGCTTGTATCCCGAGGCAACAACGAGGCTACTGACGAGAGCCTTACGACGGCTTTCGCCAAGGTTTTGGACGACAACCCCAAACTGTTCTATACGTCGAGCCGCGTTCCCACACTGAACGAGGTGCGCGGAAAGATCGTCCTGCTGCGCCGATTTGGACTCGCCGGCGACAGCGTAAGCGGCCACACGTGGGGCCTCGACCTAACCGAATGGGACAACAAAATCGCAGCACACCCCAGCAGCTCCTCTATGTGTCTCGTCCAAAACGCGCAAGGCTTTGAAGCCGCAGGGGAAACAGGCGACAAAAAAGCCTATTGCACCAAGGTATATGCCCAGGACCATTACGAATGCACCGGAACCGACAAGATCAGCTGGGTCGATATGGCCCTGCAGGAGACGGCTAAGCTCACCCGCAACGAGGTAGATGTCGAGGACGATAACGGGGCCAAGGAGCAAGTCCTGGAGCGCTGCTGGTCTATCAACTACACCAGCTGCACGAATCACAAGCAAGGAAGCAACCCATTTACCGCAGCGCGAGTAGTCAACGAGCATCTGTACAAGAGCCCGTACATCAACCCCAGCGACAACGAGGAAACAAAGTCAGATTACCTCAAGCACATTGGCATCATCGCATCCGACTTTGTTGATGCGGCGCTGGCCCGGAGCATCTACCAGCGCAATTACGATTACGATACACAGCACAAGCAGACAGCTTCGTACTACCTCCCGAGCCGCATGCGCATGACGTACGGCGACTCGCTGAGCGATGCCTCGCTCCAGGATGGCAAGACCGTTGGCGAGGGCCATTTCCGCCTTGTCGACAGCAGCAACGTACTCAACGTGACGGCTTCGGGCCATGCGTTTGCCATCGAATATGTGGATGTCGACGCCTTGGGCAACGAGACCGTTACGGAGCTGCGGGGCTCCGTGCCCATCGATATCGATCCACGCGCGCTGACACCCCACTTTGAGGGGCTCGAAGGCCTTAAGGCCGGCGAGGACGTGCGCGCCAAGATTGCGGCATCACTCGAGGGCAAGCTCGAAACCGATGCCTGCACGGCCCAGCTCGAGTTTGTGCACGACGCGGACGGCGCTCCGGGCACGGCAATGGCCGAGGGCGAAACATTTGCCGCAGGAACGTACTGGGTGCGCGTGAACGGTCTCTTGGGCGATGCGGCGCAGAACTACACGCTCGCCAGCGACGGAGCCGCAAGCTTTACCGTAGCGGCCTCGGGCAGTGCGGGCGGCAACGGCAGCGGCACGGGTTCCAACGCAGGCAGCGCCGACAAGAACGGCAAGGGCAACAAGAGAGACCAGGGCAAGAGCTCGGGCGGAAAGCTCGCCAACACGGGCGACGGTTCTGGCGTTGCCGCCGGGCTCGCTGCCGCCGCCGTAGCGACGACGGTCGCCGGCGCAGCAATGCTTGCCAGTGACCACGACAATACCGAGGACGTTAACGAATAGGCAAGCCAGTTTTTTGGGCGCATCAACTCAATCGGGGCGCAGAATACCGTTCTGCGCCCCGATTTTTACCTTGGACCGAACGCCGTTATCGGCTACATCACCATGTTCAGCGCGTTCACAAATTCCTGGGCCTTCGCACGGCTACTCAGGCTAAAGACGCAAGCGGTCAACAGCCTGTTACGCAGAAAAACATCACGGCCTTTGATTCTATTGACGCCCGTGATGTCCTTAAGATAGACAATCTCGGTGTGCTTGCCGCCGAAAGTGCCCTTCCTGAGCACCTCGATACGGTTGGGGTAGATCTTGACGTCTTTAAACCTACCCGAGCCCTTGTCCTGAAACAGCAAGGTGTTGTTGTCCATGCATGTCACTCCCATGGGGTTCGTGAAAACTGTCTCTATTGCCAAATTTTAGTCACCGCAAGGCCTCCATGCGAAGTTGCCAGACAGCGCAGCGATTCGTGTCCGTACGAGTCTTTAAACTAAATGCAATAAAGATGCGTCCTCAAGAGGAAAGTCGGGCGATATTGATGAGTGAACTGGCAAACCGCGGGGAATCGGCAATCGTGCCAGAAGTTTTTTACAAGCAGGTTTCCTCGATTCTCAACGCCGCTCGCGACAAGGCCTATACCGCCGTTAACTTTGCGATGGTTGAGGCATATTGGGAGATCGGCAAGAGTATTGTTGATGAACAGGGCGGAGAGGAGCGCGCCAAGTATGGCGATGCACTGATCGACGAACTTGCCGTTAGATTGACTAAGGATTTTGGCAGAGGCTTCAACGCCAGAAGCTTAAGATACATGCGTCAGTTTTATCTTGCGTTCCCAATTCGGAACGCGCTGCGTTCCGAATTGAATTGGACACATTACCGCAGGTTATCGCGTATAACCGACCCTGATGCTCGAACATGGTACATGAACGAATGTGCCGATTCTCGCTGGAGCACGCGTCAGCTCGAGCGCCAGATCAACACCATGTTCCGCGAGCGCCTGCTTGCCAGCAAGGACAAGGAGGCCGTCACCCAGGAAATCCAAAAGAGCGCCCCGGCTCATCGCCCCGAGGATATCATCCGCGACCCATATGTACTGGAGTTTTTAGGTTTCTCGGACGATACTGCGTTTCGCGAGAGCGATCTAGAGCAGGCGCTCATCACGCATCTTCAGAAGTTCCTGCTGGAGCTTGGCCGTGGTTTCGCTTTCGAGGCGCGCCAAAGGCGCATCACCTTTGATGGGCGCCATTTCTATATTGACCTTGTGTTTTACAACTATCTGATGCGCTGCTTCGTGCTCATCGACCTTAAGACGGACGATCTTACGCACCAGGACCTGGGCCAGATGCAAATGTATGTGAACTACTACACGCGCGAGCTCATGAACGAAGGCGACAATCCGCCCATAGGCATCGTGCTCTGCGCGGACAAAAGCGATTCGATCGTCGAGTACACGCTGCCCGAAGACAACGACCAAGTGTTTGCCGCCAAATACCTGCCGTATCTTCCAAGCAAGGAAGAGCTGGCGCGCGAGCTGAGTGCCGAGTACCGCGCCATCAACGAAGCGACTAATGGCGAAGCGCAAGGGTAGCGGCACGTTGCGACCGATACCCCCGACGGCGCTCCACATCACCCGGGATAAGAGGAGCTTTCCATGACAGACAGACCGAAAACAACACTGCGCGACTGCATCTATGGGCTTGCCGTCGGTGACGCGCTGGGCGTTCCCTACGAGTTCAGGCCCCGCGGTACGTTCGAATGCGCGGACATGATCGGCTACGGCACGCATGGGCAACCCGCCGGCACCTGGAGCGACGACACATCTATGACGCTTGCTACCTGCGACTCGATTAGGGAGCTCGGGCACATCGACACCGCGGACATGCGCGACAAGTTCGTAAGCTGGATTGCCCGTGGCGAGTATACGATCGACGGCGTTTTCGATTACGGCGGTACGACCGCCCGCGCCCTGCGCACCGGCAAAGGAGGCTCCGGCGAGCGCGACAACGGCAACGGATCGCTCATGCGCATCGCTCCCCTGGCGTTCACCGATGCGACAGACGAAGAGGTCAGCAAGGTCTCCGCGATTACGCACGCCCACAGAACGTCGACCGACGCATGCATCATATTTGTCGAGCTGATGAGGGATGTGATGAACGACGTGCTCCCCTCGTGGGCGCTCCATCTGAAAGGCGTGCCTGAGCAGGAGATCAGGTCGGGTGGCTTCGTGCGCGACACGCTTAAGGCAGCCACCTGGTGTTTCGTCAACACTAACAGCTACGAAGATTGCGTGCTTGCCGCCGTCAACCTAGGCGACGACACCGACACCACCGCAGCCGTCGCCGGCGCCCTCGCCGGCACGGCATACGGTCTCAAAGCCATCCCACAGGAGTGGATCGACACTCTGCGCGGCAAAGAGCTGATTGAGAGCTGCCTGTTTTAAGGCGCCATTCAAGAAATAAGGCAGGAGGCATCATGGAGAGGAAGATCGCAAATATAGACGAGTTCCAAGTGGACGAAAACGGAATTCCGCTATTTCCAGTAGGACTGAAGGAGGAAACCAGCCTCTATGTCCTCCCCGACGGGCGTTACCTCCCCTGCGGGGTCTACAGGACCGCGGACGGCGGTTCGATCATTTATGAGCCATCCGAACTAAGCTTCTTCGGGCAGATGCTTGCTCAATTCAAAGAGAACTAGAGGCTTGATTGCCCGTTAGATCGACACTGCTCCAAGCCATGGGGCGGGTAGGATGTCTCCCGCCGCGGCCTGTGAGGTAGAATTACGACTGCCGCGGAATCCGCCTGCGGGCAACGCTCCGATCTCCGATTGGGGTGAAGCCTATGAACTTGTTTCTTGAAATCCTGCGCCTCTCGATGTATGTAACCGGCATCGTCCGGAACCTCTACTCGATCTGGCGGGAATATAAGCAGTAACGGATAGCGAAGGGAGTCATGCAAAGGGCCGGTCGCACCCGGCCCTTTAGACGATAGTACCTGCGTTGCCCGCGCTTCCAAAGTTGACCGACTGAGGAGCGGGTTCCGCGGCACATCCTGATTTTACCCAGTGGCAAGGCTCTTTTACAGCCGTTCCACCGTTTATTTACATCCGCCAATCAAGACGAGGCTACTACGCACCTTTATTACACACGATGTTTTCAGCCTGGTATAAACTAGTTCAATAATAGAATGCAAATCCAACCATCGTGTCTGATTACGAAAGGATTTTTGCCTTTTCTGCAGCAAACTCTTCCTCGGTAAGTACTCCACTCTCACGCAGTGCTGCAAGCCTCTCAAGCCTTGCAACTACATCAACCACTATCCGCCAGCGTCTCAATAGTCTGTGAAACCTGCGGATACCGCTCGAGCTCCTTCGATAGGGCATCGACTATCTTGGCAATATTCTTTGCATTTTTGCCCCCGTTTAATACGTTTGCCCTGACCTTAGATGACGACTTGACAGTAACGCCAGATCCGCCTTCAACTGGAACAACCGAAATACTGATATTTTCGCCCCAAGACCAAAGGCTCATACCAATCTCGGCTGCAACTGTTCTTGTTGTGGGCGATGCACTATCAACTTTTACTTTAGGCAGCTTTTCCATAGCTGCCTTCAAGGCATTAAACGTGTCGTCAGGAGAATACGGTACCTGAAGCTGAAGCTGCTGATCCGCAAAACCCATAATCTGGCCTCCGCTTCTTACAAGATTAAGGCTATCGGCAATGGTAGCACGTTCCCAGCAGTCTTAAGTTCGTCTCATGACCTTGCGATGCAGCCCGACGCCCCGGCACCACTCCCCTACTTACCAAAAATCGCAGCGAACAATCCCTTGCGTTTGGGCTTTTCTTCTCGGTAAGAACCCTCGGCGACCGCTGCCACCTGATGCTGCTGCTCGCCGCCTCCACGGCGCACGATCTGGTACAGAAACGGCGACTTAACGTATTTGACCTCGATGGGCGTGGCGTGCACGGTGCTCTCGCTGGACAGATGCAGGCTCGGGTTGAGCGGTGCCACCACATGCGTCTCGCGCTTGTCGCTAAACACCACCGCGGCCGCGCGGCCCGTCTGGCCGTTCACAGCGATGCGCACTTGCTCGCCGTCGCGGCTGTCCGTCGCCGGACGATCGACAAAGTAGACCGGCACCATCACCAGACCGTCCTTATGCTTGCGGGCCTTGCGCGCCCAGGTTCGGATGCTCTTTTTATTGAGCCCAAGCACTGCCCCGGCATCGTTGCCGACAATGTCGAGCGCCAACTTATCAATGACCACTTGGTCCTTGGTAGACGCATCGACGGAGACAACGCGAAAGTCACCTTCCTGCATGGCCGGGTCAAACGGCCCAACCTTGGCAAAGTCCCACGGCTCCAAAATGCCCATAAGGCGAACATCCAGATAGTTTGCCCGCGGATACGCCCAGTCGAGCACCTCGTAGTACACCAGGGTTTCCTTGCTCAGGCCCTTGCCCGGGAAGCTCGCCATCATACGCAGGTCCGCCAGCGCCATGGGGAAATAGAAGAGCATCATGTCGTTTTGGATTGCGTCTTCCACCTCGTGCCCGGCAAAGGCATCCGGGTACTGGCGCACCAGCTGCAGTGCGTTGGCACGTGCCTGCTGCGGTGAGATTTCGCAGGGAATACCCTGCTCCGGCACATACTCCGCACCCACGCCCATGGTCAGACGTTTGCTAAACGTACCGGGCTTGAGCAGGTCGGCAATGCCGATCTTGTTGCCGCAGGACGGGCACTCAAACACACGCTGCGTTGACTCGCCCTCAAAGGACGCTCCGCAGAAGGGGCAAGGAATGCTCACATGCGTGGCCTCTTGGAACTCCTGCGCCGTGCCGCGATCCTCCCACAGCAGATGTTCCAGGACCGACTGATTGCGCCAGTGCGAATTGAAGAAATACCAGTCCGGGTCCTCCGGGCGCTCGAGCTGCGACACATGCGTGAGCTTAAGCAGCCCATCGACAACCGTCAGTGGCGTATGGCGAATGCCCAGGGCGCTCTTGGGCTCCCCCGCATCGGCCTGCCACGGAACGACCGTGCCGCAATAGGCGCACTCAAAGCTGCGTTTAGCCTGGTGTGAGTACATAGGGCCGCCGCAGTTTTGGCATTTAATGGCAAACATCTCGTCCATGAATACGTTCTCCTTTGCACTGGGGCTGTCGACATTAAGTATGTCGGGCAGGTAAGCACGTGCCCATACCCATGTGGCCCAAAATCGAGCACCCAGGCAGACGAGAAGGCTCGCTCGTTAGCACCGGCAGACTATTGCTGCATTTTCTGAGCATCGGTGCACGGCGCCCCCGCGCGAGCTACACTATCCCCTTAAACATGATTGTGAGGACGACCGCTATGCTATTTGTAAATCGGCTGGTACATACGCTTGTTCCCGGCAGCGAGGGCGAGCCGGTCGATACCTCCCGCCGCACCAACGCGGGCTTCGCCGCAAGCCTCATCTGCATTGGCCTCAACATCACCTTGTGCCTGGCCAAGGGCATCGCGGGCCTGCTCGCTGGCTCCGTCTCCCTCATCGCCGACGCTTTCAACAACCTCTCCGATGCCTCGAGCAACATCGTGAGCCTGCTCGGGTTCCGCCTCGCCAGCCGCCCGGCAGACGAAGGCCACCCCTATGGCCACGGCCGCTACGAGTACCTCGCCGGCTTGTTTGTCGCCGTCCTGGTTTGCGCCGTCGGCATCAACCTGATCCTCGAGTCGGTCACCAAGATCATCAAGCCTTCCCCCACCGCTTACACGCTCGTTTCCCTTGCGGCACTGGCTACATCCATGCTCGTTAAGCTCTGGATGGCCGCATTCAACCGCGCGCTGGGCAACCGTATCGATTCCGAAACACTCATTGCCACAGCACAGGACTCCAAAAACGACGTCATCACCTCGGGCTCGGTCTTGGTGGCGGCGCTTATTTCGCAGACGACCGGCTTTGACCTCGATGGCTGGGCAGGCCTGGGTGTGGGCATCTTCATCTGCATCAGCGGCATGGGCCTAGTGCGCGACGCCATCAGCCCGTTGCTGGGGCAAGCGCCCGACCCCAAGCTCGTCCAGGCAATCCGCGACAAGATCATGTCCTATCCGCAGGTCTTGGGCACACACGACCTGATGGTGCACGACTACGGCCCCGGTCGTCAGTTTGCCAGCGCTCACGTGGAGATGCCCGGCGAGGGCGACGCATTTGAGCACCACGAGATCCTGGACACCATCGAGCACGACATCAAGCGCCAGATGGGCATTGGCATCACGCTGCACTGCGACCCCATCGCGACAACCGGCGATGATTTGCGCGGCTGGGTCAAGCGCGGCGTTATGCAGATCGACCCCGCGCTCTCCATCCACGACCTGCACGAGCACGACGGGTTCGTTTCGTTTGACCTGGTGCGCCCCGACGGCTTTGACATATCCGACGAGGAGCTGCTGGAGCTCGTCACGCGCATCGTGCACGAGCGCCGACCCAATGCCTCATGCGTCGTTACGTTTGACTCGGGCTTTAGCTCGCCCGACCGTCCGGCCGAGCAGCTGTAGCCCGCTTAACAGCTAGTTTCCCTGCGCGCCCGAGATGCCGTTTTGCAGTGCATTCCAGGCACCCGTCGCCATGTCGCCCAAGTTCTGCGCGGTGTCGCCCAGGTTTTGTGCCGTATCGCCCAGCTCTTGCGCCTTGTCTCCCAACTCCTGTGCCTTGTTGCTCAAGTCCTCCAGCGTATTGGAACTCGAGCTGTCGGTACCGCTTTGGCCGTCGGGCGAGTTGCCCGAGCTATTCTTGTGCGTGAGTTGAATTTCGAGGTTGCCGCTGTCGTTATAGTAAGCAGAAGTAACGACCCAGTTGGCATCGATGACGGGCGTTGAGCCATCATCAGTCAGGACCACGGCATTCGAAAGATTGGCGCCGCGCGACTTGAGAAGTTTCTTGGCGTTGGACCAGTACTGCCCCGGGATATCGCTCAGATCGACGGTGCTAGACGAGGCGGACTCGGTTTGCTCGGCAGCGGTATCAGCCGTTGAACTCCCTCGCTTGTTGAGCATGCCCGACACAATGGCAAACACAACCGACAGCGCAAAGAAGATCGCCAGCACGATGAGGATCTTCTTGATCACGCTCGACGAACGCGACGGCTTCTTCTCCTCGTCCTCGCCATATTGCGGAATCGACTTGGGGTACTCGCGATACGGCTCGCGCGACTCGTAGCGAGACTGCGCCGTGCGAGGCATATACGTCGTCTGCTGAGGCTGCGGAATGGGATTTTGCGGCAGGTCATCATAGGGATTCGGCGTCGAGGCGGCATAAGAATCCTGCGGCGCGTAATCAAACGGGTCCGGAGCTGCGTTGCCATAGGGGCCTTGCGAAGATACGGCATAAGAATCCCACGCTGTGTCGCCATAGCCCATAACCCGGGTTGGCTCGGCAGAAGGCTGCGTCGCGGCGGGGTCGGTATAACCGGGGTTGGGAACAACGCGGGTCGCATCGGCGCTATCGCCAGCCTGCGCGGAACCGTAGCCGCCCATCACGGTTGTCTTGTCCTGATCCATGCAACGATTCCTTTCCGTCGCCCGTAAGCATCAAGTTATCCATGCATTCTACCCGCGCAAAAGCCCGTGACGGACAGAGCCCGTCCATATCTACAAGACAAGCGCGGCTAGAAAACAAAAGCCCCGCCGGGCCTTGGTAGGCGCGACGGGGCGGGCAAGCAGCTATGGGCAACAAGCTTAGAACAGGCCGGTGATGTTGCCGTCGTTGTCGACGTCGATGTTCTCAGCCGCGGGGACCTTGGGCAGGCCCGGCATGGTCAGAACACTGCCGGTCAGTGCGACCACAAAGTGGGCACCGGCGGAAACCTTGAGCTCACGCACCGTGATGCGGAAGTTCTCGGGAGCGCCCAGGGCCTTGGCGTTGTCGCTAAAGCTGTACTGCGTCTTGGCCACGCACACCGGCAGGTTGCCAAAGCCGTTCTCGCGCAGCTCGGCGAGCTGGCGCTTGGCGGCCGGCGTAAAGTCAACGCCATCGGCGCGGTAGACCTTGGTGGCAATGGCCTCAAGAGCGTCGGCGACATCGGCGCCGTCCTCATAGGCAAACTTGAGCTCGCTCGGCTGCTCAATCAGACGCATGACCTCATCGGCAAGCTCGAGCGCGCCCTCGCCGCCCTTGGCCCAGACCTCGGAAAGCTTAACGTTGACGCCGAGCTTCTGGCACTCGGACTCGATGAGCGCAAGCTCAGCCTCGGTGTCCGTCGGGAAGCGGTTGATGGCGACCACACAGGGCAGACCATAAACGTTCTGGATGTTGTCGACGTGACGCAGCAGGTTGGGCATGCCGGCCTTGAGTGCCTCGAGGTTCTCCTCGTTGAGGTCGGCCTTGGCGACGCCACCGTTGTACTTCAGCGCACGAGCGGTCGCGACGACCACGACGGCGCTGGGGCGAACGCCCGTCATACGGCACTTGATGTCGAGGAACTTCTCGGCACCCAGATCGGCACCGAAGCCGGCCTCGGTAATGGCGACATCGCCAAAGCGCATCGCCATACGCGTGGCCATGATAGAGTTGCAGCCGTGGGCAATGTTGGCGAAGGGACCGCCGTGGACAAACGCGGGCGTGCCCTCGAGCGTTTGCACCAGGTTGGGCTTGAGCGCGTCCTTAAGCAACGCGGCCATGGCACCCTGGGCCTTAAGGTCGCAGGCACGGACGGGCTCGCCGGCAAAGCTGTAGCCGACGACGATCTCGCCCAGGCGCTCCTTGAGGTCGTTAATGCTCGTAGACAGGCACAGGATTGCCATGACCTCGGAGGCGACGGTGATATCGAAGCCGTCCTCGCGCGGCACGCCCTGGGCCTTACCGCCAATGCCGTCGATGACATGACGCAGCTGGCGGTCGTTCATATCGACGACGCGCTTCCAAGTGATGCGCTTAACGTCAATGCCGAGCTGATTGCCCTGCTGGATGTGGTTATCAAGCATGGCGGCCAGCAGGTTGTTGGCGGCACCGATAGCATGGAAGTCGCCGGTAAAGTGCAGGTTGATGTCCTCCATGGGGATGACCTGGGCCCAGCCGCCGCCGGCAGCACCGCCCTTAACGCCAAAGACGGGACCGAGCGAAGGCTCGCGCAGGGCCACGGCACTCTTGACGCCGCGACGACGCAGGCCATCGGCCAGACCGATGGTCGTGGTGGTCTTGCCCTCGCCCGCAGGCGTTGGGTTGATAGCGGTCACGAGGACGAGCTTGGCCTGGTGATCGGTCGGCTCGTTGAGCAGCGAATAGTCGACCTTAGCCTTGTCGAAGCCGTACGGAATAAGGTGCTTAACGTCGACGCCGGCGTTCTTGGCCACCTCGGTAATAGGCAGCGGCGTGACAGAACGTGCGATTTCGATGTCAGTAGGCATGGGCGGTCCTTTCGTTACCGAATGAGAAAAAGACCAATTCAGCATAGCACGGGCGCGCAATAGTAAAACACCCGTAACCGATGAATGGCGATATGTTTATCCAATGCTCAGCGATAGCTTAACAACCCGCCAAAACAAAGCGCCCTAAATGGTAGGTTCAATCCCCAGGTGCTCAAAGGTGCGAAGGGTTGCCTGACGGCCCTGCGGCGTACGAATCATCAACCCGCACTGCAGCAGATACGGCTCATAGACATCCTCGAGCGTGCCCGGGTCCTCGCCCACCGCGCTGGCAAGGGTCGTAAGTCCCACGGCACGACCGGAGAACGTCTTAGCGAGCGTCTCCAAAATGCGAATATCCATCCAGTCCAGACCGAGCTCATCGATCTCGAAGAACTCGAGCGCCTGGCGGCAGATATCGAGCTCGATGGGACCGTTGCCGCGCACCTGCGCGTAATCGCGCACGCGCTTGAGCAGGCGGTTGGCAAGACGTGGCGTGCCGCGCGAACGCGAGCCGATCTCGAGTGCACTGGGACGGTCGATCGTCACGCCCAGAATAGTCGCCGAGCGCGTCACAATCTGCGCGAGCTCCTCGACCGCGTAGTAATCCAGGCGATATGAAATGCCAAAGCGGTCGCGCAACGGGCCGGTCAACATGCCTGAGCGGGTCGTTGCCGCCACCAGCGTAAACTTGGGAATATCCAGGCGAATCGAGCGCGCCGCCGGACCCTTGCCAATCACGATATCGAGGGCAAAGTCCTCCATCGCGGGGTACAGGACCTCCTCGACCGAACGGTTGAGGCGGTGGATCTCGTCGATAAACAGCACATCACCCGGCTGCAAGTTAGTAAGGATGGCTGCCAGGTCGCCGGTGCGCGCGATGGCAGGGCCACTCGTGGTCTTGATCTGAGCACCCAGCTCGTTGGCGATAACCGTAGCCAGCGTGGTCTTGCCCAGACCCGGAGGGCCCGAGAAGATCACGTGGTCGAGCGTCTCGCCACGGCTCTGCGCCGCTTCGATCAACACGCGCAGGCTCTGCTTGATATGCTCCTGGCCGCAGTAATCGTCCAGGCGCTGGGGGCGCAAAGTGCGATCGACATCGAGGTCCTCGGCCGTCAGCTCCGAGCCCACCATGCGCTCGCCGTGCGCCATGGATGCCGCCGGCGAGTTGCCGGGCGTCGCCCACAGGTCCTGAGAGTCATCGGCTTCCCACATCACGCATCCATTCCGAGTCGCTTAAGCGCCGCGCCGAGCAGATCCTCGACACGCATATCCTGCCCATCATACCCGCTCAGAGCGACATCGGTCTCCTGCGGGCTAAAGCCCATGGAAAGGAGCGCCGCACGGGCGTCATCGATCGCCGAGGGAGCGGCGGCGGGGACCGGCATCGCAACCTGCCCCGGGATCACGTCGACCGGCACAAAGCCCTTATCCTTGGCAAAGGTGCTCTTGAGCTCCAAGATGAGGCGCTGGGCGGTCTTTTTACCCACACCGGGTACCTTGGCCATGCCCTTGTCGTCCTCGGCCATCACCAGCGAATACAGCTGCCCCACGGTATAGGTGGAAAGCACGGCGAGCGCCAAGCGCGGGCCAACGCCCGAGACAGACACGAGCCGATCGAACATCGTGCGCTCATCCTTAGAGGAAAAACCGAAAAGTGTCATGGCGTCCTCGCGCACCTGCATACGCGTGTAGAGGCGGACCTCGCCGCCGGGCGTCGGCAACGTGGCCGCAGTGCTGCCCGAGATGCCGAGCTCAAAGCCAACGCCCGACACATCGACGACAGCAGAGCTCATCGTGGCCTCGACAAGCGTTCCGTGGAGCTGGGAGATCATCAGTATCCGGTTCCTCTCTGTTGATAGAACTCGCCGCCGGTAAGCGCCCGGGTACGGCTGAGGTTAACGTGGCAGATGGCGCAGGCCAGGGCATCGGCGGCATGGTCGGGATGCGGGTCGTGATCGAGCTGCGTGAGCGTGCGCACCATGTAGGCGACCTGCCGCTTATCTGCGGCACCGGTACCCACCACAGCCTGCTTGATCTGCATAGGCGTGTACTCGCCGATCTCGAGCGCGCACTCCGAAAGCGCCACGAGCGCGGCACCGCGGGCATGTGCCGTGGGGATTGCCGAGCGGACATTAGCGCCAAAGTAGATGCTCTCGATGGCAGCGGTATCGGGTCGATAACGCTCCACGACACCCTTGAGGTCGCGGGCGATATGCGACAGGCGCACCGCGAGCGGACTGCCTGCGCTGGTCTCGATGCAGCCATAGGCACGGCAGCGAACCTCGCCACGCCGCTCCTCGATAATCCCCCAACCCGTATGAGCCAAACCGGGGTCGATGCCCAAAATAACCAAGCCAACCTCCCCTCGTCTTTTACCAAGCGCAAGGCAAGGCCCCGCGCACTACTCACGAACGTCTGTTCTAGAATAACACAACGGGGTCAAGATGCTTAGTTGAAGTATCGGGGTTGAGAGCGAATCCCATCCCCAGTTTAGTTCTGCGAGAAGAATGGGAACTGTCGGGGATCAACCGACGGATGCGGCATCGGGCCACCCTGGGGCCCACCCTGCGGGCCACCCTGGCCGCCCATCATCTTATCGATGGCGTCCTGAACCTCGCCCTCGAACTTTTTCATTCCCTCGTGTAAACGACGCTGACCGTCTTCAGAGCGCAACTCCTCCATTTGTTCGGGCGAAATACCCAGTAGCTCGCCCAGCACGCCCATCATCTCGTTTCGCACGCGCTCGCTCGTATCCTCGTCAGCAAAACGGCGCACCTCGGCGCGCGCCAGCGAATCGACCGTCATACGCTCCTTGCCGTTAAGCCCCAGGTCGGACCACGCGAGCATGTACGGCCAGGAGCGCTCGGCAAACGAACGGGACGAAACGATCGGCGCCGTCGGCAACATGCGGCGGGCAGCCTCACCCTGTCGAACGAGCATCAGCAGCAGCGAGCAGGCCTCAGGCTTGCCAGCGGCCATCGGGATGTCGTCGAAAGATCGATTGCGGTCCACGTGCGCCTCAAGCGCGCCATCGATCTCACCCGGCTCGAGCCCGCCGAGCAGCTGTGCCGCGCGGTCGAGCATATCGACCGGACCGTCGAGCGTCGAGAGCGCCTGCGCCAGCACTCGCTCCATACAATCTTCCACCGCGTTGAGCGTCACGAGCTCTTGGGGTACCACGGCAGACGTGCGATTGCGCACACGCGCCACAAACTCAAGCGTCGACAGGTACACATCGCCAAAGGGCGCGTAATCGCCCTGGTAGCCGCCGCAAAGCGCCGGCGCCGCCAGCGCGTACTCGGTTTTGGACAGCGGGCTCAGCGCCATCGCACCCAGCTCGAGCGCCGTGTCCTCCAGCATGAGGCCCAGCGTGCGCGAGCGCAGGCGCTCTGCATCGCCCGCCGACACGTCGCGATCGAGCACACGCGCCGCATCCGGTGCATCGCGCTCGACGGTGCGAATGTGCAGACGCTCGGCGATGGCGCGGACGGCGGCACAGCGGGCAGCCTCGGCCTCTTCCTGCGCCGGCGTAAAGATACGGTTGCGCCCCAGCACCAGGCCAATCACATTACGCGGGCCCAGAGCGTCGACGGCCAGCGCCGCCAGCAGGGACGACGGCAAGTCGCCCTCGAGTGCCACCACGGCGCGCGACGCACCGTGGGCCCGGGCGTTGTCGCGCACGGCGAGCACCAGTGCCTGCCACAGCCACTCCTCGGAACGGAACTCGGTCAGTTCGTGATCTTCCAGGGCATCGAGCATCACGCCGCGCTGAATCTCCTGAACCAGCAGGCTCTCCTCAAAACACGGCGCTTGGGCCACCACGCGACCGCAGTCGTCGAGCACAAACGAACCGCCGGTATACACCGACTCGTCATAGGCACCGACCGGCGCCATACAGGCAAACCACACGCTGCGCTTGGATGCGATCTTGCGGTAGGCGCCGCTGCGAACGGCGGCAATGGCGGCAGTCTCGCGGTCGGTCATGTCAAACGCATTGAATTGGAAATACGCAATGAGGTCAACACCGGTCGGCAACATCTCGAGTTCGCGGTCCAAGTCAAAAATCACGGCGATGCGCACGCCGTCCACGTCGAACACCGGCGGCGCCCAACGCGTGTCGTTGTTCTCGCCACGCTGCAGGGCAATGCTCGAACGCGCCGGCACCACATGACCGTCCTTGAGCATCATGTAGTCGAGCAGCGGCTGACCCTCAAACGAAACCGCCGCGGGCACGATGCAGATCATGTCAAGCTCCTGGATGCGCTCGGCGACACCAGTCAAGCCGGCAAGCATGTCGTGCTCAAAGTCGGCAGCGCCCACCAGGCCACCGGGCATGGCGCCCATAAAGAGCGGAGCCGGAACGCACAGCACGCGCGCCCCGCGCTCGTGGGCCAGACGAGCCTGGTCCTCGATGCGGCCGCAAATGCCCTCAATATCACCCAGGCGCATATCGATCTGTGCAAGCGCGAGCTTCATGGCTCAGCCCTTTCCGTCGTAAACCATCGAAATCGTAGTAAAAGCGCCGGCCGCATGATGCAGTCGGCGCTCGCATGTGCATATGCTAGCTATGATACCCCGAGCGGGGGCGCGCTCCTAGAACGTCGCGGACCACAGCCCGTGCAGGTTGCAGTAGGCATAGACGGTACCGGTCTTGGAACCGCCGGCAAAAAACGTCGCGGGCTTCATGCCGGGCTCAAGGTAATGGACCTCTAAGCGGCCCTCGGCCTCAAGGGCGATCCACTCAATATAGTGCTCGGGCAGGCTGGGGTGCTCGACCGAGCCAACGCGTGCGCGAATCACGTGACCGTCGCGCTCGGTCTCGACAACAGGCACGTGCTTCTCGTGCGCCGCGTCCTCAGTGTTTGCGGTCAGTTCCGTGCAACCGGCAGGGGTTGCAACGTCGTTGCCAAGGGCGGCAATGAGCTTACCGTCGGGGTCCTTAAAGAATTTCGCCATGATGTTCTCCTTTGCTGACGTGCCAATGTTCTTGATGGTTCTTATGCCCAAAGGCAGACAAACCATCCACGGCATTGCAAATGAACACATAACGGGCGGGGACGATGGGGCAGCGTGCGCTATCCGCCCTGGCGGCCCCACCCGAGCGGGTTAGCGCCCGTCGCCGCCCAGCAGCGCCAGAACATCTTCGCGGGTAAACAGCGCCGACGAGATGCCGTCGCCGCCGAGCACGCTGTTGACCAGGTCGCGCTTGGACTCCTGCATCTGCATAATGCGCTCCTCGATCGTGTCCTTGGCGATGAGCTTGTACACGGTCACGGTATGTTGCTGGCCAATACGGTGCGCGCGGTCGGTCGCTTGGTCCTGCGCTGCCACGTTCCACCACGGGTCGTAGTGGATGACCACGTCGGCCGCCGTCAGGTTAAGGCCCACGCCGCCCGCCTTGAGCGAAATCAAAAAGACCGGAACCTCGCCCGCTTGGAACTGCGCGACCATCTTGGCGCGGCTCTCTTTAGACGATGCGCCCGTGAGCTTAAGGAAGGCGATGTCCTCCTTGGCCAAGCGCTTACCGATGATATCGAGCATACCCGTAAACTGGCTGAACAACAGGATGCGATGCCCGCCGTCGAGTGCGCCGCGCACGAGCTCCATGCACGTATCGAGCTTGGCGCTCCCCGCCTTGTAATCCTCGTAGTGTAGACGCGGGTCGCAGCAGATCTGGCGCAGCTTGGTGAGCTCGGCGAGCACCTTGAGTTTGTCCTTCTTAAACTCCCCAGCCTCGCGGTGCTGCACCTGCTGGGCGATGCGGTCCTGGTTGGCCAGGTAGAGCTTGCGCTGCTCGCCGGTAAGCTGCGCCATGACAGTGTCTTCGATCTTCTCGGGCAGGTCGGCCACCACGTCTTCCTTAACACGGCGCAGCACAAACGGCGACACGAGCGCCTGCAGGCGAGCGGCGCTATCGCCCTCGGCATGCTCGACGGGGCTCTCAAAGCGCTTGGCAAACGACTCGCGCGTCCCCAAAAGGCCCGGCATCAAAAAGTCGAAGATGCTCCAGAGCTCGGACAGGCGGTTTTCGATGGGCGTGCCCGTCAGGGCAAAGCGCACGCCGGCAGGCAGGCGCTTGGCGGCGCGCGCCACCTGCGTGAGCGGATTTTTAATGTACTGTGCCTCATCGAGCACCACGCGGGCAAAATCCTGCTCGACGTACTCGTCGATATCGCGCCGCATAAGGTCATACGACGTCACGACCACGCTATGCTCGGCCACGCCGGAAATTTGCATGCGGCGTTGAGCCTTGGCACCCACAATGGCGCACACATCGAGCGACGGGGCAAAGCGCTCCAGCTCGGCAGTCCAGTTGTACACGAGTGAGGCCGGGCATACCACGAGCGTGGGCTTGGTGTCCCCCGCCTCCACGCGCGCCAGAATATGCGCAATCATCTGGAGCGTTTTGCCCAGGCCCATGTCGTCGGCCAAGATGCCGCCAAGGCCCAGGTGTTCGAGCGAGCCGAGCCACTGGTATCCGTCGACCTGGTAGCCGCGCATCGTTGCCTTGAGCGATGCCGGCACCGTAAAGTCCATCTTGCCGAGCGTGTCCAGGCGCTCGACGGTACGGCGGAACGCAGCGTCGCGATCGGCCTCGAGCGCCGGCGTGCGTGCGAGCATGCTGTCGACGAACAGGGTGCTCGACGCGGGAAGCGACACGCCGTCGAGCAGGTCGACGGCATCGACACCCAGGTCCTCGGCAAGGCCAAACGCGGCGCGCGCCCCCTCGTCCAGGCGAATGATGTCGCCGGACGTAAGGCGCGCGAACGTTTGATGGCGCTTGTACGAATCGAGATAGACGGCAAGGTCCGCGGCCGAAAGCCCGCTCGCGCCCAGCTCGACATCGAGCAGATTGCTCTTAGCGGTCGCACGAACCGAGAGCTTGGGCGCGGGGCGGACCGAGATCTGGCGCAGACGGTCGCTGAGCATGACCTCACCCAGTTCGGACAGGGCGGACAGGCCCTCGGTCAGCAGGCAGAACAAGCGGGCGTCATCGCGCTCCTCAAACGCCAGACCGCCCTCGTAGAAATCGAAGTACAGGGCCGCCGTATCCATAACGCGAAACTCCGCCACCTCGTCGCGGGGCGGCACACCGGGGCGCTGCTCTTCGAAGGGGCTGCCCGGAGCGCCCAGGCTAAAGAGATCCGCCGACCAATCGCCGTAGGTAACCGTAATTTTGCAGGTCACGAGCCCATCGTCGACACCGATCGCCATAGCAAAGCTCGGCTCGGGTGCCACGGTATCGAGCGCGGCGGGCGCGGTGAGGTCGGTGTAGTCGCGCAAAATGGGCAGCGCCATACGGCAGAACTCACCCACCTGCTCGGCGGCAATATGGGCGGGCGTGCGGCACGGCAGCAAGCGCGACAAAAAAGGTGCGGCATGCTGAGCAAATGCAGCGTCGGTACGGCGCGCGCGGCGCGTGTCAACCAAGTAGGCGGCATCGCCCGACGCAAAGCAGTACATATCGGCGGGCAGGCGCAGGTCATAGCTACCACCAGCCGCCGGCGCGATTTTGGCGGCAAGCAGCGGTGGGCGCTTAGCGGATGCCTCGTCCTCCCTTTGCGGAGACAGCTCAACCGCCACGTCGTAGGTGCGATGCGTCGTCATCCCCCGCGACCAGGCGGGCTCAAAGGAGATGGTCTGGCCGCGCAGCAGGTCCAGCACATATACGATGCTATGCTCGGACAGCGGCAACTGACGCTCGGCAACAAAACCGCTGCGGGCAAAGTCGTACGACGCCGAACGCGAGCTTGTGATGTCATCGAGATAGGCAACTGTCGTCACAACAAGGTTGAGCAGCTTTGCCGATGTTTCGTCAAAGGCCTCAGGTGAATGGACAAACGTGAGCTTCTTGCCATAGGAGAACGTGCCGCCGCGCACGTAGGCATCGGCCATGCCGTCGATGTCCTTGACCACGTAGGAGACCGATCCACAGCGAATGCGGAACTCGAGTGCCCAGCTAAAGCGGTCAGCGAACAGCGGATTGTAGTACGGCACCAACGAGGGCTCCAATGCCGCTTTGGGGGCGTCGGGATCAACGGCACCGGCAAGCTTGCGGCGCATGCTCGCCAGCTCATCCATGCGCGCGTCCGAAAGATCGGAGAGCGCCGCCACAAGGCTCGGGCTCGTGGGGACGGGCGCCGGAAAGGGAAAGTTGGGGTTGACGGCCGGCGCTTTGGGTGCGGTGCGCGCGGGCTGTTTCGACTGCGCCATAAACGTGCGAACCGGCGTGCGCAAACCTTCGACGGGCTCGGCGCCGCTGGCATCCAAATACGCCAGAGCCGTGGCAATAGCGTGCTTGCACATACCGGGGTAACGATAGGCGGCGGGGCAATCGCAGTCGTAGTCGATCACCTCGTGCTCGTCCATGTCGAGCGCCACGTGCGTCTTGTACAGGTCGCCACGCGAACCGCGCACCGAGCCCTCGACCGTCACGTTTTTGGAGAAGCGCGAGCCGCTGTCCTCGATCGACAGCACGGCGCCGTTGAGCATGAGCGAACGCCCCTTCATAAAGGTGCCGCTCAACGCCGCCTCTTTGCGAAGCGCCTGCACAAACGTCCCCTGCGCCATCACTTCCTCCAATCTCACCCGGGGTAGCTTAGATCACCGTCACGCGGCCCTGGTTACCCACAATGGCCTTGGCCTCGGCCAGCAGCGGAATCGAACGCGCGTTGACCTTGGCAGGTACCTCGGCACGCAGCACGCGCCCGTCCACCTGCTCGATAAAGATCTCCACGCGGTCGCCGCCCGGGTTGGCGGTAAGCACCGTGGCAAGACGCGCCATATTGCCCTGGCTAAAGCGGCTGTTGGGCACCATGACCTCAAACACCTTGGGCTTGTTGTTCTCCTCGTTAAGCTCGAGCGGCACGATCTCCTGCGCGATGATCTGGTCGCCGCGGTCCGAGCGCTCGAGCTTGCCCTTAATGCGCACAAAGGCATCGGACAGCTGCGCGCCGGTCTCGGGATCGACCTCGCCGTACAGGTACCCCTCGGCCTCCTTGTAGGTCTTGGGGAACACGACGACGGTGGCCTCGCCTTCCATGTCCTCGAGCTGCACGATGCCCATGGGGTCACCGTTTTTGGTCACGCGCTTGGACACGCTCGAGACCATGCCGGCCCACCACAGCGCCTTGCCCTCGGGAATTTCCTGGTTGATGGTGCCGCCCGTAGGATTCTGAACTTCGTAGCCGGTGTCGATCTGCGAGAACGAGAAGTCACGCGCCTTGGCTAGTGCATACTCAAACGGGCGCAGCGGGTGGTCCGAGACATAGATGCCCAGAACCTCCTTCTCCTGACTCAACTTGAGGTGGCGGTCCCATTCCTGGCCATCCGGATCGGGCACGCTCACCTCAAAGCCCGAGCCCTCAACGTCGCCAAACATATCGAAGAACGACGTCTGGCCGCTCGCGCGATCCTTCTGGCGCTTTACCGCGGCATCGATGATGTTCTCGGGGTTGTTCTTGTCCACAAAGTGCATCATCTGGCGACGCGGATACGCCGTGGAGTCGAAGGCGCCTGCCTTGATGAGCGATTCGATCACGCGGCGGTTGGCCTGGCTCGAGTCCACGCGCTCGACAAAGTCGTGCAGCGTCTTAAACGGGCCGCCCGCCTCGCGCTCGGCGATAATCGCCTGCGCCACGCCGGTGCCCACGCCGCGGATGCCGGCCAGACCAAAGCGCACGCCCTCCTTGGTAGCCGTGAACTCGGTACCGGACTCGTTGACATCTGGCGACAGCACGGGGATGCCGTCGTGACGGCATGCCGAGACGTAGTGCACGATCTTGTCGGTCTTGCCCGTATAGGACGTCAGAACGGCCGCCATGTACTCGTGCGGATAGTGCGCCTTGAGCCACGCCGTCTGCATAACCAGGATGGCGTAGCCGGCGGAGTGCGACTTGTTGAAGGCGTAGGACGCGAACTCGAGAACATCGTCCCAAATCTTCTGGGCGACCTCGCGCGTATAGTTGTTCTTGATGGCGCCGTTCATCCAGTGGTCGTAGGTGGTCTCGTCGGAGCCATCCTCCCAGTGGAGCACCGTCGACGTGAGCAGCTTGATTTTCTTCTTAGCCACGGGCTTACGGATACGCGAGTCCGATTCGCCCTTGGAGAAGCCGCACATCTCGACGGAGATGAGCATAACCTGCTCCTGGTAGACCATGGTGCCGTAGGTTTCGCCCAGGATGTCGTCCAGGCGGTCGTCGTAGGAGACCGCCGGCTCCTTGCCGTTCATACGGTTGATGTAGGACGAAACCATGCCGGCGCCCAGCGGGCCCGGGCGGTACAGGGCGATCAATGCTACGACGTGCTTGTACTCGGTGGGCTTCATGTTCTTGATCGTGGCCGTCATGCCTGCGGACTCGACCTGGAAGACGCCGGCGGTGTGGCCGGAACCCATGAGCTTAAAGATCTCGGGGTCGTCAAAAGGAATCTCTTCCTCTTTGATGTCGATGCCGAAGTTCTTTTTGATGTTTGCCTTGGCCTTGGAGATAACAGTCAGCGTGCGCAGGCCCAAGAAGTCCATCTTGAGCAGGCCCATGTCGGCAACGGTATGGCCCTCGTACTGGGTAATCTCGACGCCGCCCTTGGTGTCGAGCTTGGTGGGCACGTGCTCGTTGACGGGGTCGCGGCAGATCAGAACGGCGCACGCGTGCACGCCCTCGCCACGGGTGAGGCCCTCGATTGAGAGCGCCGTGTCGATGATGCGGCGGGCGTCGTCGTCCTTTTTATATGCCTCGGCAAAATCGGGGTTAAACAGGTCCTCTTTGCCGGGTTGCTTTTCGAGCACCTGCTTGAGCTTGACCTTGGGGTCGCTCGAGACCATCTTGGACAGACGCTGGCCCATGTAGACCGGGTAGTCCAGGACGCGAGCGGCGTCGTTGATGGCCTGCTTGGCCTTAATGGTCGAGTAGGTGATGACGTGGGTGACCTTCTCGGGGCCGTAGAGCTGGCGAACGTGCTCCACGACCTCGAGGCGCCGCTCATCGTCGAAGTCCATATCGATATCGGGCATCTCGGTACGCTGCGGGGACAGGAACCTCTCGAACATCAGGCCGTTCTCGAGCGGATCGAACGCGGTGATGTTCATGGCGTAGGCGACGATAGCGCCGGCAGCCGAGCCACGGCCGGGGCCGACGCCAATGCCGTTGTCCTTGGCCCATTGCACGTACTCAGCGACGATCAAAAAGTAGGCGGCAAAGCCCTTGTCGCAGATGACCTTGTATTCGTACTCAAAGCGCTCTTTGATGTTGACGCCACCGATCTCGCGCGTGGCCCAGTCGTCGCCATAGTGTTGGCGCAGGCCCTTCTCGCACTCGCGGCGGAACTGGCTCTCGTGCGTCTCGCCGGGATCGAGCAACGGGAAGCGCGGCAGGATGATGGAGTCCCAGTCCAGCTCCACGTAGCACTTGTCGGCGATCTCGAGCGTGTTGTCGCAGGCCTCGGGGCAATACGGAAACATCGCCCGCATTTCCTCCTCGGTCTTCATGTAAAACTCCGAGCCGGTCATGCGCATGCGGTTGGGATCGTCGACCTTGGCGTTCATGCCAATGCACATGATGACGTCCTGCACGGGAGCGTCCTCGCGGCGCAGGTAGTGGAAGTCGTTGGTGGCGATGACCTTGACGCCTACCTGCTTGGCGATGTCGATGAGCGTGCGGTCCATCTGCTCATCGGTCAGGCCGTTGTCGGTGGTGATGCCGTGTTCCTGGATCTCGATATAAAAGTCGCCAGGTTCGAAGGTATCACGGAAGGTCTCGGCCCACTTGATGGCGCCCTCCATGTCACCGCGGTCGATGTATTTGGGAATGATGCCCGCGATGCAGGCGCTCGTGCAGATCATGCCCTTGGCGTGGCGGCGCAGATTGTCGAGCGTCACGCGCGGCTTGTAGTAAAAGCCCTGCACGGCGGCCTCGGAGACCGTCTGCATCAGGTTGACGTAGCCCTCCTGGTCCTTAGCCAAAAGGATCATATGGTAAAGCTCGGGCTTATGGTCGCGGGCGAGCGTCTCGTCCGGCGTAAAGTAGACCTCGCAGCCAAAGATGGGTTTGATGACCAGAGGCGGCTTGAGCTCGTCGATGTTGCCCTTCTCGTCCCACATGGCCATGTCCTTCACATACTGGGCATGCTCGCGCGGGTTTGCCTCGGGATCGGGCTCCACCAGCTCGTCGCGGCGATCCTTTTCCAAAAACGCCTTGTCGTGACTCCAGGTTTTGTACTCAGGCGTGTTGTGGTTGACGGCGTCACAGGCCAGCGCTAGGTCGGGCACGCCATACATATAGCCGTGGTCGGTAATGGCCACGGCGGGCATGCCAAGCTCAACGGCACGGTTGACCATATCCTGGATACGGGTTGCGCCGTCGAGCATGGAGAAAACAGTGTGATTGTGCAGATGGACGAATGCCATGTGATGAGCTCCGATGCGGGTTCGTGTTCTGACTGAACGATTTTACCGCACGGCGCGGATAGCACCCGAACCTAGCCAAACCAACACGGGTAGTCAATTTGGGACCTTCAAAAAGGGGAATGAGGGCATCCATATATATCGAGTATTACAGGAACCCCGGCGATGCGCGGAATGATTTGTGACGAATAGTCATGTCCATCAAGAAGGCTCGACGCTTCGGATAGCTCGTCAATCGATATATCAATTCTTGGAGACCTGTATTCCAACCATTTTTAATGAAACAACGGCGGTAATTGCTATCGCGATTGCACCAATAATACCGAGCGCTATCTGAATGGGATATAACCCCAACACATGTCCAAATATGGAGAAAAACACTGCAGAAAAGAGAGCCCTTACCAGAGACGCGACGGAAAGGATCGTCGCGCGGAGATCGTCCGCTATCGCGTCTTGGATTAAGTTTTCCGAAGTGATGTACACCACTTCTGGGAGAAAACAAAGCACCATGCTAAGGCCAAACAAACACAGCGGATTTGAAGCGAACCACGGAAGAATCATGAAAAGGCCAGCCTCGATTAGCATCGAGCCGAGCATGGTATTTCTTTTCCCGAAACGCAATGAGAAGAAATCTGCTGCAATGTAGGCCGTCGCATTTACTGCATAGGATGCACCGAAAAAGATTCCTATTATGGAGACGGGAGCATCAAATGCGTCGAATACCAACTGATTCAAGTTGTAATAACTCCCATAGAATCCATCGAGCATGCTTGTGCCGATTAGAAGAAGCAATACCGCAAAAGCGGATTCTCCAACACGCCAGGTTTCGCGTCTGAACATCTTGGCCGCGTCAAACCTTCCCTTTTCAGAGCTTTCAGAACGGGTCGCTTCCGTCCTCTCAATGGGATACAGAAGGAAAAGCTGCAGGAGATAGAAAACGGAGACACATACGTAGAGGGCGCTCCAAGATACTTGGGCAATGAAAGATCCGAGCACAATCGCCATTCCCGTAGCGATTGATTGCGCGGCAAGCAGCCGAGCGTTGATGGTGAGGAAACGCTCTCCTTGACCGGCATTCCGGGCAATTTCATATAAAAGTGCTTGTTCGGATCCCGATTGAAGGGAGTAGGCGAGTGCCTCAACAAGGGAAAGCAAGACAAGAAAGGGACCTGAGAGCAACAGCATGCCAGCCGTATGGAAGAAAAGCAGCAGCACGCCCACTTGAATCGAAAACTTCTTTCCAAAGAAATCGCCTATCAGCCCTGTTGGCAGCTCGAGGACGACCGTTGCAATGTTAAACAGGGCTTGATAAAGCGCGATTTCCGTGACAGACATTCCTTTCTCCGCAAGGAAAAGTAGAAACACTCCCCGATTTAAAACAAATCCCGCGAGAACGAAAAAGGCGGAATAGATGTGCAGTTGCGTAGCGGCATTCTTATTCATTTGGCACTTCCATCAACTACTTTTGTCGGGCCGCTCGCTACTGACTCGAAGCCTGAAGTGTTCACAGTTGATGTGAAGAGCGGTAAAGCTTTTGCACAGGGTATCAATGGAATACATCCGAAGCGTTTTCGGCAGTATCAACGGCGAAGGCGGGATTAGCCTTTACGCGGCGCTCACCCTCGATGTATTTGACGATTTGATCAATCGTCTGGTTGGCGTGGCTCTTGAGCTTGCGCTCATAGAAGAAGAGGCCGAGCTTGCCGCGCGTGCCAGACGTGTTGCCACCCACACCCTGAAAATCCTCGGTATAGGTGAGCTCGCAGGCACCATCGCCAGCAGGTGCAGCCTCATAGCGCATAGTATTGATGCCCGCCGCATACTGAAAACGGACCCCATAGAGACACGGGTAGTCAAAGTGCTTGATTTTAACCTTGATCGCCATGCCCTTGGCCTTGCCTTTTGCGGACTGGGCGCGCTTCTCGTACTTATAGCCGTTGAGCTTGTTGCGGCTGGGACGCTTGCCCGTGGCGTTCTCGATATCCTGCATGATGGACCCCGCCAGAGCGTCAAAAAGCTCCTCCGGCGTCACCTTAAGCGTTTTGGCGAGCTGCATGATGGCTCCTTATTCGTTTGAACCGTTCGAGCCATTGTACCGCCCCAGGCTCTCCCATGCGTTGCGGTGAAATGCGGACTGTTTGGCGGCTTTTTTGGCCAAAACAGTCCGTATTCCACCGCAAGTTATTGAGGGCTAGAGGCTGTAGGTGACCACCTGAGGCTCGCACGGGTTGGCGAGGTCGACTTGCTCCACGCGGACGAACTTGACGGTCACGGCCTCAAAGCCCGCCTTGTGCAAAACATCAGCGTAGACGCGCGCCTGCAGGGCGTGCTTCTCCTGCAGCTGTTCCGGCGTCTCGTCCGGCGTGCCGCCCGTCTTGTAGTCGATGACCAGCGCGCATGACGAATCCGCCGGGTTCGTCGCCAAAGCATCGATGGCGCCCTCGGCATATGCACCGTAGCGGGCAATGTCCTTGTCCTCACAGCCCAGCGAAAAGAACGGCACCTCGGCACGGACACACGGCCAGGCAAGCAGCTCGGCACGAACAGCCGACTTGAGCCAACGGTCCAGGGCAACGTCGAAGCGTTCGCGCTGCCCCGGCGTCAGGCACCACAGGCGCGCCAGCGCATCGGCACGCTCAGCGGGCAGCGCATCGGCACCCATCTCGATGAGCCACTGGCAGGCAGCGTGGAACGCCGAGCCCAGCGCCATGGGATTGCCGGCGGGCTCAACGGCGGCCACTTCTGCATCCGTCATCTCGGAACCATCCGACTCCGCATCATCGCCAGCCTCGTCCATGGGCACGCGCGCCTCGGCGACACGGTCCTCGGCCTCGGCATGCAGCGCCGCGGCAATCGACGAATAGCTGTACGAATCGCGCGCCGGATACGAGCAGGTGCCCATGCGCACGCCCACCGTCTGGGGATACACGAGCTCAAACGAATCGGGCTCGGGGTCGGCGGGGCCGGGCGCGACCGGGCGATCGGCGGCAGCATCGGCACCCTCCGCCTCCGCATCACCGCGAACGAGCCTACCCTCGGCATCCAGTGAAGCGTTGGCCTCAAACGCCTGCTCGCCAAACGTAAAGTCCGCCAGCGAGATAAGCTCGTAGTCGCCCGGCTTGGAGTTGTCGAACACCAAACGGTCGCTATCGAGCTGCGGCATGTCCAGACTGTCGGTCGGCAAAATACGGCGCAGCACGTCATAGGTCAGATCGGTCTCGACGTCGAAGGTCGGCGCGCACAGCTTGCCACGGCTCACGCCGGCATCCATCGCCAAGATCACCAGCTCGCGCGCACGCGTCATGGCAACATAGAGCAAGCGGGCCCGCTCCTCGAGCGAAAGCTGCAGGTCATCGTTGCGCAGGCGAGCAAATGCCTCGGCGGGAGAACCCGTCGCACAGACGTCCTCCATGAGCTCCGGCGGCAGCCACAGCGACGTGCCCTTGCCCTTAAACGCATGCTCAAACTGCTTTTTAACGTCGTCGCCCTTCACAAAGGTTCCGTCGGCGAGCTTAACGCCATCGAAGCGTGCCGGCAGTGCCACGACCTGCGCTCCGCCCTCGACGCGACCCATCTGTGCCGCACCCGAGGACTTGCGCACGCCAAAGCACTCGGCGACCGCCACGACCGGATATTCCAGGCCCTTGGAGGCGTGCACCGTCATGATGCGTACCGCGCCGTCACCCTCCTCGTTGAGCGCGCCCGGCGCCTCCTTGCCCGCCAGGAAGCGGTCAAAGGCCAGCGCAATGGAGCGCGGCGAGTTACCGAACTCGGCCTCCGTCTCGGCCACGGCGTCGAGCGCCTTGAGCACGTTGGCGGCGATGGCCTTGCCCTCGGGTCCACGCTGTGCCAGACGCACAAACCAACCGGAGGCGTTGACCACGTCGCGCGCGATGGCAGCGAACGAATCGCGGCCCACGCGACGAAGCGCATACCGCAGCACCTCGCGGGCGCGCGTCACGAGCGGCAAGTCTTGCAAACCCGGCACGTCGAAATCGCTCATGATGCCCGCGTCGATATTCCGGCGCGAGGTCTCCCCCGTCTCGCTATCGAGCTTGGTCGCCAGCGCCAGGAACTCCTGGGCGCCGAGCGCAAACATCGGCGAGGCGAGCAGCGGCATAAGGCCCTGCGCCGTATCGGCCGGGTTGGCGAGCGCGCAGACTAGGGCGCGCACCGTCTGCACCTCGGCTGCTTGGGCAAAGACAGATCCACCCGCGATCACGCAGTCGAGCCCCTGATCGCGGAAAGCCTGGGCATAAACGTCGGCGTTTGTCATGCGGCCCAGCAGCAGCACCATGCCGCCCTGGGGCTGACCGGCATTGGCAAGTGCACGGAAGCGCTCGGCGATCGCGCGGGCCTTGGCCTGTGTGCGCTCCTGCGTACTGCCGCCGGCAACAAAGAGCGCCTGACGACGCGAGGCGTCCGCTACCAGCGTGTCCTTGCGGCCGTCGCTCGCCTCAAGATCCAAAAAGCCCTGCATCAGGCCGCCGTCATCGCCGTCAAAGACGCGCGCCACATAGCGCAGCACCTCGTCGTGGCTGCGGAAGTTGCGTACAAGCTTGACGAGCTCGCCGGCGGGGGCATCGGACGTGGCGACCGTCTCGGGCGCCGTCGTCGAACCCACCTTGCGCTCCTGGCGACGGAACACCTCGACCTCTGCCCCACGAAAGCGATAGATCGACTGCTGCGCATCGCCTACGGTGCACAGTGCGCGCTCCCCCGCGCCCGTCAGGTAACGGATCAAATCGACCTGCATCTGGTCGGTATCCTGGAACTCATCGATCATGACCATCTTAAAGCGACCCTCATAGGCCGCTCGAATAGCCGGGTAGTCGCGCAGCGCCTCGTACGCCATACGCAGTAGGTCGTTGTTATCGAGCGCGGACTGGCCGGCCTTCAGCGCGCGATACTCAGCCTCCACGGAACGGGCCAGGCCCACCAGCGCATCGAGCGCGGGACCACCGCAGGCCAGCACGATATTGATAAACGCATCGGCAGCCTCGGCCTTGAGCAGCTCCACCTGCTCCTTAGGAAACGCCTTGCTCGCCCGAGGCATGCTGCACGACATCATGAGTCGCGCTGCATCCTCCATGGTTTTGCCGCTCGCCTCAAACGCGTCGATGGCATCGAGTGCCACCTGCGCTTTCTCGGTCGCGGCCTTGCTCGCACCCAACGCCGCGCGATAGGCGTCGGCAAGCGCAGAGGTGTCGGCCTGGCCGCGCGCCACGCACACATCGTCCATGCCGCCCGGCAGCTGGCTCGATAGCTCCAGCAGGTCGCGCACCAGACCTTTGATGGTGGTACCGGCGCCAAACGGCCCGCCCTCGCCCGCCATGGGATACCAAGCGTAGAGGGCCTTAAGCGAGGCGGCGAGCTCAGGCGCGGCATCGGGCGCCGTCGCGCGCCCCAGCACATGCTCGACAGCCTGATCCATAAGCTCATCGGTATCGGTAAGCACCGTGAACTCGGGATCGATGCCCAGCTCCAACGCATGCGCGCGCAGGATGCGCGAACACATACCGTGAATGGTCGAGATCCAAGCGTCGTCGACGGTCAGGGCCTCCTCGTCCATACCCTCTTCGATAAGCGCGCGACGCACGCGGTCGCGAATCTCGGCCGCGGCATCTTTGGTAAAGGTAATGGCGAGCACCTGGTCCAGATGCTCGACAAACGGACCGGATTCGGGCGAGAGCGCGTAGACGATGCGGCGCGTGAGGGTAAAGGTCTTGCCCGAACCGGCACCCGCCGAGACAAACAGCGGACGGTCGAGCGTTTTGACGATCTGCAGCTGTTGCGGCATCAAAGTCGAAAGATCCATGGTCTACACGTCCCTCCTTACAAACGTTCCTTCGTGGTTATACGAGCAGCGCGCATGCGCGGCCTGAGCCGACGTCGGGTCGACGGCGGCAACGTCGCCTGCCTCGAGTTCGTGCAGGCGCTCGGCGATGCCGGCCTCCACGCGATCGAGCAGGGCGTCGAAGTCCATGCTGCCACCCTCGCCGGGAAAGCCCTTCTTAAGCCCCGGGATGCGGCCGTCACCACGCTCCTCCTCGAGCAGCTCGGCACTCGCGGCGCCGCGCAGCGCCGGTTTGCCGCCCTTGGTCGAAAAATAGAGCGCCGCACGGGCATCCAGATCCAGCGCCAGGCGCATGGCCTGCGCATAGATAAGCGTCTGGGTATGGGGCGGCAGCCACCGCGGGTCGTCGATGGCGGCCTCGCCCGATTCCTCGTCGCGCGCCGTGGGGTCGGCGAGTTTAAACTCCTCAACGCCCGTGCGATGCTTGTAGTCGATTACCACGGCGCGATTCTCGGCATCCACATCCACGCGGTCGATGCGCCCGCCGAGCGGCCAGCCGGCATACTCGACCTGGAGCTCGTTGAACGCAAACTCCAGGTAGCGCGGCGCGAAGGGCGCGAGCGCCTCGGACTCGTAGGCAAGAACGCCCTCCAGCTGCGGCAAAATCTCGGCCACCTGGCGCTCCTCCACCGGGGAGAGCGGCACGAGCGGGCCCTCGGTACCGCGCTTGCCCGCATGCTCGGCCAAGGTCTCGTCAAAGACCTCGCGCAGCAGCTCCTTCGCGCGTGGCAGATTCATGGGTGTCACGCGCTCCATGCCCTCCTGGGGCAGACGGGCATGCAAGTGTTCCAGCACGTCGTGGACAAAGTTGCCCTTCTCCATATTGCCAAAGCCAGCGTCGATCGACTGGGGCTTCACGCGGTACGAGACGAACCAGCATAGCGGGCAGGTCGAATAGGCCTCGATCTGCGAGGCAGACGTCAGGCGCGGCACCAGCGGCGCATCCTCGCCCTCGCCATCGCGACGACGCAGGACCAGATACGGAATGGCTTCATCGCTCAGATGCTGAGGAGCTTCGCAGGTCACGCGCTCGCGCCTAAGACCTTCGCCTGCCGCGGGATCGAAGTCCCTTACGATATCGCCCTCACCCACACACTTCGCCTTGTCGGCGCCAACGGCCTTAGCGTCGTCAGCGGCCTTGTCGGCGTCAGCGGCCTTGTCGGCGTCAGCGGCCTTAGCATCGTTAGTGGCCTCGGCATGCGCCCGCAACTCGGTCCACACGGCAGCCGGGTAGCACTCGCGCGCCTGGCGATCGTGCGTCACGCGGGCAAGCGCAACCGGACCACGCGACGCTTGTATCGCGCGGCCAAAGCGTGCGCGCAGCAAGGCCGCAGGCTCAAGCGTCACACCGCTGCGATCTAACTCTGCCGTCAGCGTTGCCAGCGGGCCCTCCTCATGTGAGAGCGGATAACTGTCCAGGTCGACGTCGGCAAACAGCACGGCATCGTAGCTGCCGGGGCGCAGGGCCGCCGCATCGGCAAGCGAAGCAAAGCGAACCTGGGCGCGTGACGCACGGTCAACCTCGTAGGTCTCGTAATCGTAGGCGGCGCTACGCTTGTCCACCTTGGTGCGAATGTCATCGAGCACGGGCACGGTCGCGGCCTGCGACACGTCGAGCGCACGGGCGCCATTCATAAGGATGTCGATGACGTGGCGCAGCAGGGCCACCTCCGCCTGGCGACGGGCCTGACCGTCGAGACCGCCAAGTGCGCGATCGGGCAGTGCCTCGGCAACGGCAAGCATGGCCTTGAGCGCCGTCACGGGTTTGTCGCGCCACAGCGCCTGGAACACGTCCGAGATCACGCACGGCACGTTCTTAAACCAGTTCTCGTCGCTCGCCGCTTTACGCGCGCCCCTCACCTGGCCCTGCACGCTCTGCAGCAGGCTCTTGACGCCCGCAGTGGTCTTGCTGCGCGACAGTCGCATATTCTTGTCGAACGTGCGCGCGCTGGCGGCGTCGGCACCCGAAAGCGGGCTGTAAATCCAGTCGGTAAGCTCCGGAGCGGGCCACCACTCAGTCTTAGAAGCTGCCCCTTCGTCGGCGGCCTTCATACGCTCGATCAGGTTGGCGAGCGCCGTGAACTGCCTGCCCGCAATGGATTGGGAAAACGCCGTGAACTCGGCCGTCTCGGCAGCAACGTGGCGCGCCGCCAAACGAGCGGCAAGCTCGCCGAACAGCTGGGGTGCCCGGGCAGAAACAACGAGCACGCGTACGGGGTCGGCGGGTGTTGCAGCAACTTTATCGTCCTTGGACTCCTTGTGCGCTTTCACCAACTTATCGATGACGTCCGCATAAGCATGGGCACGGGCATGGGGGCCGGCGACCTCAATAAAGGCAGGCTGAGCAGCGGACTTGGAGGCAGTCTGGGGCGCGGCGGCGCCCTCCCCCAGCGGCGCGATCTCAAACAGCACACCGCGGACATCAAATGCCGCGGCAAGCTCCTCGCGCATCGCCGCTTGCTCGCGGGCAAGCAGCACGACAACCTCTCCCCCGTTGTTTGCCACGGCGGACAGCAGCTCGAGCAGGCTATACGTAAATGACGTGACGCCGCGCACGCAAACGGCGCGGGCGCACCCCGGCAGGTTGTCGGCCAAAGCGCCGGCCATAATGTCAGCCGCCTCGCAGGGCTCGACCATATCTCGACGGTCCAAACCGCGCGCATAGGCGCACAAAAGTTCAAACACGCGAGCCTCGGCGTCGCTTTTGGGCTTGGGCTTGCAAACGTTGTCGCAGCAACGCTCGGTGCCTGTCCCTGCCACACCCGGCAGCACATCGCGAGCCATACGCGCGAGCATACGCACCGTGCCCTGGCTGCGCGAAAGCGGCTGCAGGTCGGCGTCGTCGAGGCGCGCTACCATGTCCGAAAACAGCATCTGGCGCTGCAGGTTGTCGACGAAACCGCGCCCGTCGCCCAAAAGCTCCCAAAGCGAGCGAAGCCACGATGTAGGCGTCTTGTAGTCAATACCCAGCGAAACGCCGGCTTCCGCCGCATCATGACGGCACAGGTCGAGCTCGGCAAACGTTGGCGCCAGCAGCACGGCACGCCCGTGGCGGGCAATAAGGTCGGCAAGCAGCGCCGCCTCGGCATCGCTCAAATCCGCGCCGGCGTTGGTGGTATAGATTCGAACAGGCATGGTCCTCCACTCAAACCGTTCGCAATATTCAATGCTTCCATCCTACCCGCCCGCGCGGACAGATTTGCCCCACGCCAACAGATTTGACCCCTTGGAGACAGAGGAAAATGGATCACCGAGGAGGTCAGTCTAACCCAGTGATCCGTTTTCCTCCGTCCCCAAAGGATCAAAAAACCGCCCCCGAAGGGACGGTTCTGCGCAATTCGTTTGTTGCCGCTGGCCTACTCGCCATCCTCCAGCTTGATGAGGATCTTGCGATAGCCGCCGTACTCGCCGTTGAGTGCCTTGGACACGCGGCTCACCGTAGTGGACGAAGCGCCGGTGCGGGCCTGAACCTCAACATAAGGCTCGCCCTCATCCAGATAACGCGCAACCTGCAGACGTTGCGAAAGATCGCAGATCTCGCGCGGCGTGCAGATATCGGTCAAAAACGCCTGGATATCCTTCTCGTCATCCAAAAGACTAAATGCGTGGACCAGCTGCTTGACATCAGGCTTGTCAAACATGTTCTCGATATTCATCGATCACCGCCAAACCCGCCATAAGGCATCGAAGTTGATACTGACATCGGGCATCGTTCGCCCGTTCTATGCAATAGGGCAACGCCTGTGGCTTTTGCCCGTAGCAGTGTAGCACACCACCAAACTAAAGCGACAAGACTCTCTGCCAGCGGCGCGTTTTTCAGGACGAACGCCGTTTTGAAACCGAATGCGCACGTAAGCTCCACGAATATCTGAGACAATGGGCGGCCGAACAAGGCGGCACACCCGAGCGGCCGTCCAAGCCGCCGCAGCAAACCGCTTCACGCGACACCGACGCACCCTGCGCAAGAAAGGATTCACACCATGCGCTTTATGCTTAACTGGCTCTTTACCTCGATCGCCATCGCGATTGCCACGTTCCTCGTCCCCGGCATCCAGCCCTTCGGTTTTGCCGAGGCCTGGGTCTGTTTCGCCTTCGTGGGACTGTTCCTGAACATCGTCGATTCGCTCGTCAAGCCGTTTCTGACGGTTATCTCGCTGCCGCTCACGATCATTACGCTGGGTATTTTTCAGCTCGTAGTCAACAGCTTTATGCTCGAGCTGGCCAGCTATCTGTCGGTCAATCTGCTGGGCGCGGGTATCTCCATCGCCAGCTTTGGATCGGCCTTTATGGGCAGCATCCTGGTGTCCATCATGCGCAGCATCCTCGACAGCATCGCCGAGGGCTAAAACGGCCATTCCGGCCGCGCCCGTCTCAACAGCCCAAAACGAAGGCCGCCCATCACAAAAATGGGCGGCCTTCTTATTTGCCAAGTCTCAAAGGGCGAGAGAATCTGCCATTTCCACCCCGTCCCCAAATGGCAGGTGTGGGTTAGATGACGTAATCGTAGCCTTCGTTGGGAGCGACAAGTTGATCGAGCGTCACACCGTCGAGGTAGTCGTTGATAAGCTTGTCCAGGTTCTTCCACACGTCGAGCGTGGGGCACTCGTCAGAGCGCGAACAACCCTTGCAGTCGCCATCCAGGCAGGCGACCGGCGCCAGGCTGCCCTCGGTCAGGCGCAAGATCTCGCCCACCGTGTACTGCTCGGGCGGGCGCGTGAGCACATAGCCGCCGCCCTTGCCGCGCATGCCCGAGAGCATGTTGGCGCGCACGAGCGTAGCCAGAATATTCTCGAGGTACTTCTCCGAAATACCCTGACGCGCCGCAATCTCTTTAAGCGGGATACGGCCTGTCGCCTGGTGCTCGGCCAGGTCGACCATAACGCGCAGGGCATATCTGCCCTTTGTGGAAACCAACATATATATAGCTGCCTTTCGGTCTTTTAATTCGTAGAAATTCTAGCCGAAAAATTGGTTTTGAAAATACCTATTCCCGTCAAGATGGTTAATCGACTCGTAATAATCTTCTATTTCCTATTGCGTTACTAGGCTTTACTGTCTACTATGCTTGCCAACAGCAAAACGAACAACCTATAAGGTTTGTGGGTTTCGCTGCCACACACACCGTAAAACCACACGGTATCCAGTCATTTGAACACTTTGGAGGTTCACCATGAGCAATGTTTACACGTCCATCGATCAGCTTATCGGCCACACCCCGCTTCTGGAGCTCACCCACTTCGAGGCCGACGAGGACCTCAAGGCCCGTGTGCTCGTCAAATTGGAATACTTCAACCCCGCCGGGTCCGTCAAAGACCGCGTCGCCAAGAACATGATTGACGAGGCCGAGAAGGCCGGCAAGCTCGTGCGCGGTGGCGACTACACCATCATCGAGCCCACGAGCGGCAACACCGGCGTCGGCATCGCCTCGGTGGCGGCGGCCCGCGGCTACAAGGTGATCATCACTATGCCCGAGACCATGTCCGTCGAGCGCCGCAAGCTCATGCAGGCATACGGCGCACAGCTCGTGCTCACCGACGGCTCCAAGGGCATGAAGGGCGCTATCGCCAAGGCGGAGGAGCTGCAGAAGGAAACTCCCAACAGCATCATCGCCGGCCAGTTTGTGAACCCCGCGAACCCGGCCATTCACAAGGCCACGACCGGCCCCGAGATCTGGGACGACACCGACGGCAAGGTCGACATCTTCGTCGCCGGCGTCGGCACCGGCGGCACCGTGACCGGCGTGGGCGAGTTCCTCAAGGAGCAGAACCCCGAGATTCAGGTCGTCGCCGTCGAGCCCGCCACCTCCCCGGTGCTCTCCAAGGGCCAGGCCGGCCCGCACAAGATCCAGGGCATCGGCGCCGGCTTTGTGCCCGACGTCCTTGACACCCAGGTCTACGACGAGATCATCCCCGTCGAGAACGACGACGCCTTTGCCACCGGCCGCGCCGTGGGCCACAAGGAAGGCGTGCTCGTGGGCATTTCGTCCGGTGCCGCCGTGTGGGCCGCGCTGCAGCTGGCCAAGCGCCCCGAGAACGAAGGCAAGACCATCGTGGCCCTACTTGCCGACACCGGCGAGCGCTACCTGTCCACGGCGCTCTTCCAGGACTAGAGCTTCTCGTTCTTAGAACGAGTCCAAGGCACGCCGGTCTCCCCTCTCTTCTGGCAGCCTGAGCTCATCCCAACAGGATGCCCCACGAGACGTCCGAACTTGCTACAATGTCTGCGGCGCGGAACCAGCCTCCCGCGCCGCTTTTCTTTTTTGGCCACATGCCACCAAGGAGAACCTCCTCATGCACAACAAGCGCGTGCTCGTCGCCATGAGCGGCGGCGTCGATTCCAGCGTGACCGCGTATCTGCTCAAAAGCCAGGGCTACGAATGTGTCGGCGCCACCATGCGCCTCACCTGCCCCGCACCCGACCCCGCCACGGGCATGAGTAAGGTCGACCGCGACATCGCCGACGCAGAGGCCGTCGCCGAGCGCATAGGCATTCCCCACCATGTGCTCGACTTGCAGCAAACCTTCGACCGTAACGTAATCGAGCGCTTTGTGAACGCCTACCAGGAGGGGCTGACGCCCAATCCGTGCATTATCTGCAACCGCCACATTAAGTTTGGCGCGTTGCTGGATGCGGCGCTGGATATGGGCTGCGACTACATCGCCACGGGCCATTACGCCAAAACAAGCCAAGCGGCAGACGGCACCCGGCAGCTGCACCGCGGCGAAGATCCCAAAAAGGACCAAAGCTACTTTTTGTATTCGCTTACGCAGGAGCGCCTGGCGCACACGATCTTTCCGCTGGCGGGCCTAGACAAAGAGCGCGACGTGCGCCGCATAGCCGCCGAGCAGGGCTTTACCAACGCCCAGAAGGCCGAGAGCGAGGATATCTGCTTTATTCCAGACGGTGACTACGCGGGCTATATCGAGCGCCGCTGCGGACATCCCGCTGCACTGGGCGATATCGTATGGCGCGACGGCAGCGTGGTCGGGCGCCACAACGGCGCGCTGCGCTACACCATCGGCCAGCGCAAAGGCTTGGGCGTCGCGATGGCGCATCCCGTGTATGTGACGGGTGTCGACGCCGTCAACAACACCGTACATCTGGGCGAGGCAGAGGACCTGACGGCCACGGCGCTCACGGCCAACGACTGGATTTGGAGCGCCCCTGCCGACCACATGGAGGCCGAGCTGGATGCCGGCGGCATTCGCGTGGGCACCAAGTACCGCTACCGTCAAAAGGACCAGGCGGCGACCCTTACACGTGGCGCCGACGGACAAATGCTGCTGGCTTTTGACGAGCCACAGCGAGCCATCGCCCCCGGCCAGGCCGTCGTCGTCTACCGCGGCGACGTCGTCCTGGGCGGCGGCACCGTGACCGGCGCACTTAAGTAGCCGCGGGTTTATCGCTGCACGTGTCGAAGTACCTCAACAGCGGCACCAACCTCGATTATGCGACGCTCGAGGCCGCGGCGGATGGCCTCGAGTCGACCCTCCGCCGTGGCCCATTCGCTCTGCGAAAGAATCTCGATCGCCTCATCAACAAATCCGTTGAGCCGCGATGAATCGAACCAATCGAGCGAATCCGCAAGCGCCAGCTGGACGGAAGGGTCGGGCCCAAACGGCTTAGCGGAAAACCCAAACTCCCCAGTTGCGAGCACGGCAGTTGGTACGTTGTACCACAGACAGTTGCCGCTATCGAACAGCGGAGCAGGTTTTATCTCCAGGGTGTCGACATTACGGATGATGCCGAAGTTTCGCCAATGGCGGTCGCTGTTGGCCAAAAGGGCATCGCAAACGATCATCTGCGACATAGACCTTCTCACAGCGGCCTCGTCTGCTCCATGCTTACCAAGAAAGCGGCAGTACCGGTCGTACGTCGAGCTTCCTCGCTGGCCACCAAGGGCGTTCTTAACGTAAAAAGCCGGAACATATTCCTCGCGGCCGTCAAGAAAGTCGTCGCACAGACACACAGGGCCATCGAACATCCGCTCAACCGTATAAGGAACAAACTCGCCCTTGGGAAGCAAACGACGATGTAGAGCCGTTGCAACCGCCTCGTTAATGGGACGCTGATCGTCCATCCCGCACCCTTTAGCCAAAACGCGAATGCCGTTTCGGATCATCCACGATTTAGGGAGCTCGCCCTCGGACGTGTTATCCGGATTTTTAAGACCGATGCCCTCCAGCCAACCCGAACGCCCCTCGGGCGTCGATCGCTCAAAATCATTCTCGAAGTAATTGAGGTTTCGCCATTCGAGCCCGTCGCATTCTGCCGGCCGCAGCCAATAGCAATCCGAAAGCGATAGGCCCAGGCACTGAACCGGCGCCTCAACGCCGTTGACAATTCCCAGCTCGCGGTAGCGCGAGATAAGCCCGGGGCGAACATCGGGCACCGACCGATGCCCCCACCACGCGTTGAGCTCCCGCTTATTCACCGCAGGAGAAGAGCTCGAGCATGTGCCAAACGGCATTCGTTGCGCATCGAGGACCTCGGCGATTTCGAAGGGAAACTCACGCGTCGGATCAAATGAGACATGCGCGACCTCATGGTCGGCCGACATCAGCGTAAACTTGCGTCCCACATCGGCCGCAGGACGGCGTCCTCGCTTGCGGACCTTTTGATAGGCGAGCGCAGAATTGTACTCGACCAACTTCCGGCCGCCCACAATATCGCACACAAGCGTTCCCGATGCGGCAAGTTGAGATATGCGGGCTTTCGTAACGCCCAACAGGCGGGCAGCATCACCCATAGACAAGTACTCAGACGTGTCCATACACCGCATCACCTCGTTAAGTAATTTACACGTTTAGTTAATAGATTACAGACATCATAATACTAAACAACCCAAAGTGAAAAAAGGCCCGAGAAATCGGGCCTTAGCGATTGGTCAGCCGAGTCGCAAGCTGCTCCCCTAGCGCTGAACGTAGGCGCGAACCAGCTCGTAGGTATTGCGCACGCCGTCGATGTGGCTGCGCTCGTAGTTGTGGCTCGCGTACACGCCGGGGCCGATCAGACCATGGCGAATGTCGTAGCCGGCCGAGAGCGTGGCCTCGACGTCGGAACCGTAATGCGGGTACACATCGATGGCGTAATCGAGCTTAAGCTCGCGCGCGATATTGGACAGCGTGGTCACCAGATCGTAGTTGTAGGGGCCACCCGAATCCTTGGCGCAAATCGAAACCATGCGCTCGGTGCAGCCCAGGTCGTCGCCCACGCAGCCCATGTCCACGCTGATCATCTCGCGCGTGTCGGCCGGCACAAAGGCACCGCCGTGACCGACCTCCTCGTACACGGTAAAGAGCAGCGACACCTTGCGCGAGAGCGTCACCTCGCCAGCGGCGACGGCACGCGCCAAGCCCAGCAGAATCGACGCCGACAGCTTGTCGTCAAGGAAGCGACTCTTAATGTAGCCGCTCTCCGTCACCATGGTGCGCGGATCCATAGCGATGATGTCGCCAGTCTGAATACCCAGCTCGAGCACATCGTCCTTGCTGTCAACGTTCTCGTCGAGCAGGATCTCCATGTTCTTCTCGATGGCCTTGACCGGCTCATCGGCCACATGCGCCGAAGGCTCGGTATTGAGGACCACGCCTGTGTAGACCTTGCCGCCACGCGTGTAGACGGTGCAGTTCTCGCCATCGGCCGTGGACCACTGGTGCCCACCGAGCGTCGTCGGACGCAGGCGGCCATTGTCCTTAATGGATCGCACCATGGCGCCAAGCGTGTCGACATGGCTCGCCAACACGAGCGGCTCACCCTCGCCGCCGAGCTCAACCAGCACATTGCCCTTATTGGAGCGCTCGGGCTCAAAGCCCATATCGCGCAGGGTTTCCATCAGATAATCAGTCGCCGCACGAGTAAAGCCCGTAGGCGAGGCAATAGAAGTCAGCGCCTTAAGCTGGTCAGTAATAAAACCAAGCGTAGAATCCATTTGGGACACCATCCACAACTCCAAAGTCAACATCCCGTAATCAGTAAAAGCCCCAACAACGATACCATCACGCACAAATATTTACCCAGCGAGATGACCCATCGAGCTCTTCCGAACAGCGCCCGCCGAACCAGGTTAGGCAGCCGGGCAGATCTTCTTGAAGAGCTCGATGACGTCGTCGAGCG